>JBFEWT010000049.1:0-14154 GCA_041546225.1 Sulfurimonadaceae bacterium | reverse complement strand
GGCAACTCTTTGGTCGGATTCTCGTGCCAGGTTTCAGGAGCCATCGTTTCAACGAACTCGGCATCCGTTGAAAGCAACGCCAACAGCTCGGATTCGCTGAGACCGTTTTTGGAAGCATAGATGAACCCGAGGACCTTTTCTACCAGAAGCTTGTCATGGTGGTGCAGACTGGACAGGTTGGCAATATACTCCGCTATGACCCCTTTTTGGGTGTCTGCCAGACGGGAAGAAAATCCTCCATGTTCCTGAGGCTTATCACTGCTGCTCCAGTAGCGCATCTCTTCGGCAGCTATGGCCAGATATAAGGGTGAAGAAGCGGTGGCATACTGCTGAAGAAGGTACGTTTCCTGATGTGGCTGAATGGTGCGGTTGTACCCCTGCAACATCTCATGCATCAATGGAAGCGGTGTATCAAACGATGTCAGCTCATAGAGGTTTGTAATCGTCTCTCTCAGGTTTTCCAGATAGAGGCTGTCATCGGGGTAATGTTCGTCATCGAGTGCCGAGATGACAACCTTTACATTTTTCGGCAATGCCTTCGGAAGCCAGAAAAAGTGGTCCCTGTTATGCAACTGATCGACGGCATCGATGAAGATAGTATAGGACGTATCATGCGATTCAAGACCCAGAAGCGCATCGTGAACCTCCCCTGTAAAGTAATTGAATACGATGTCATCATCAGGTTGCATAGAAAAATTTTCTATGATGTTTGTTTGTATATAATCAGGCTCATACTGATCAAGTAGCGTATAGATATCGATTCCCAGCTCTTCGAGCAGGCTGCTTAATACCTTGGCTGTAGTAGCACTTTGAGGCGTAGCGCCTACAAAGCGGTACAGTATGCGCGAACGTGACGATTGTTCTTCTTGCTCAATGGCTTTGGACATCAATGCGGATTTCCCCTGACCCGATGGCCCATAAATGACCAGAGGCTGGTTATTCTCCCCTCGAAGATAATCGTCTATGACAGCCAACGCCTCTTCTCTGCCTTGAAAACGGGCACGTTTCTGTCTGGCATGATGCGACTGTGCCTGAAGCTCCTCTTCCAGACCCGACACCTCAGTCATCTGCTCAATACTCCGGTCGACACTTTTTTCAAGAAATGCGATTAGATGCTTTTCAAAGCGCTCGAGGTAGTCGGTATCGAGCTGGTCGCCATCATTCAGTTTTGGCGACTCGAGCAATATGTTTTGCTCAGGAAGCAGCGCAGCTATCCGTTGTTTAAATGCCGTGGCCTCATGCACATTATCATCACCATAAACCGAACCCTCTATGTCACCGTCGATAGAACGTAAAAATCCGAAAGTAAAATCGCTGTCGATACTGCGGATATCTGCATTTTTTTGCTCTAAAGACTTCTGAAAGGGTGTCGGGGCAAGATAATTGATGATCCCCTCTTCCACCTCCGCTTCGGTGGCGGAGAAGAAGTATTTGCGTCTCTGTTCATCGGAGAGGCTTGAGGCTTTGACAGATGACTGCAGGATATCTCTGAGCTCCGACTCGACCTTTCCCCATGCTTCATCCGCTTCGTATTCACCTGAGCGTTCCTTGATGATGTAGGAAGCGGGGATCTGATTGAGATCTTCATGATACCACGCCAGTATTTTTGCTTTCTCATCATCGTCCATCTTCACCAGTAGAGTCTCCAACTCCTCTTTGTCGATAGCGTAAGGTAATGGTACCCAGCCGTAGCGGTCACCCGCCATGATCAAAAAGTTTGGGTATGGATGACTTTTACACGAACGTACTTCGTTCAGACACAATTCGAGCGTCTTCTGATCCAGCTGTGCTTCGGCAGAGACACCCCACCGAAGGTCGATCGGCTGAAACGCGTAGCCGCCCTTCTCCGCGCAATACTTCCGCATATGAGGGAACACCTTCGTCTGAAGCAACTGCCGCTCAGCAGTAAAGTCACTGAATGTTGATGAGAGAAAAAGACGAAAAGTCTTGGTATTCATTTGGCTTCCTATGTATGCTTTTTTATTTGCGTTGCTTGAAATATCACTTAACAATAATTGGATTTTAATATTAATTATTTAATTCAATATCTTAAAACTTTAATCAACTTGATATTATTGTGAGTTTATATGCAAGATGTCACCTAACAACACACCTACTTAAAAACCTTCAATTTCAGTAATCAAAAGTACCGATTAATGCATAGATCATAATCTTCCATAACGACAGCTTCGTGTCGCAATGCAGACTAAATCATGTGAAATAAAGCACATGCTGTTACACACTGAAAAAACATGAAGAGTTGAAATAAAGAAGCAAAGAAATTCTATGAAAGAGACATCGTTCATAACGTCCAGACGTTTGAGAACACTTGAAAATAAAGAGATCATGGAAAGTACAATGGTCGGAGCGACCGGACTCGAACCGGCGACCTCTACCACCCCAAGGTAGCACGCTAGCCAGACTGCGCCACGCCCCGACAAGATGGAGAACAGAAGCATAATCCATGAGAGTTTAAAATTGGCATAAAATGCAAAAAGAGTTTAAAAAAAACCCTAAATTCAAAAATGAAGCGCGATGGCGTCTCATTTTGACGATTTCAACGTTATAATAACAAAAAAAGTAGAACCTGCACCTGTCTGGTTCTTGAAAGAGAAGTACGCTTGAAACAGATTATCTATGACCTTGCCGAACAGAAGATCATTCCATACGTCTTCAAGATTTCCAAGCAGCCGATGCTCTTCCGTGAGCTTCTGCAGGCCAATAAACTCTACAACGACGGTATGGCGGTCGAGGGGAACATCCCCGGCTTCAAGATCCGCCTCAGCCGCGCCTACTTCGTGTTCATTCTCCTGTGGCATATACTCATCATTCCCGGAGCATACCTTTTCCACGGTGCACTCGCAGACATCAACTGCCACCTCTCCATTTTGCTGGCCATCGCTTTCACCAGCATCCTGTTCGCATCGTTCCCGGTCTTTAAAGCCAACCTGGTCGACATCGTGACCCGAAAGATCATCAAGCAGGCGTGGAAGAACCACTTCCCGCACTTTGGCTACGAAGCGCACCACATCGAAGTCTCAAACCTCTACTCCGAAGCGATCGAAAAAGAGGTGCCGCCGCGCGATATGCAGCTTTTCATCCTCAACCAGATGGTCTCTGAGAAAAAAGACTAACCCTGCCCCTTTAGCTGGCGGCAGAGGCCTAAGAACTCTTCGCCGTAGCGGTCATACTTCTTCTCCCCTATTCCGCCGACCTGCAGCATCTCTTCGCGTGTCTGCGGCAGTGCCTCGGCCATCTCTTTAAGCGTCTTGTCATTGAACACAACATAGGCCGGGACTTCCTCTTCGTGGGCGATGGTACTGCGCAGCGCGCGCAATGCCTCGAAAGTCTCGCTGTGCACCCCTTCGTCTGCGCTGTAGCGGCTGGTACGCTTCACCCGCATACGCGACTCGCGTACATCCAGTGTCGCTTTTTTCTTTAAAATGTCGAGTCCCAGCGGCTCTATGACCAGCGCCTGGTACTCGCCGCGGTTGAGCGCTCCGACTTCAAGCAGCCGCTCACCGATGACGTACCACTGCGCCTGGGAACGCTCTTTTCCCACACCGTAGACAGAGAGCCTGTGATGGCCGTTATCTTCAAGCTTCTGGCTTTTCGAGCCGCGCAGCAGGTCGATGATGTACGCCTGCCCGAAACGCTGTTCGCTGCGGTAGACCGCCGAGAGGAACATCTGCGCTTCGGTGGTGATGTCCACTTTGGGCTGTTCGGGGTTGAGGCAGTTGTCACACTGGCTCGCGCACGCATCGATGGTGTCGTCAAAATAGGCCGCAATGCGCTCATGGCGGCAGCTCTCGGAGTCCGCATAGCGTATCATGGCGTTAAGCTGCGCATAGGAGTGCTCTTTATAGGGTGAATCGGGAAGCTGGTTGATGAGCTCTTTGCGCTGCATCATATCCGCGACAGAGAAGAGCAGCAGTACCTCCGAAGCAAGCCCGTCGCGCCCCGCGCGCCCTATCTCCTGATAGTAGTTCTCTATGGTCTTGGGCATCGACATATGGACGACAAAACGGATGTTGCTCTTGTCGATCCCCATTCCGAACGCCACCGTCGCTACGACGATCTCTATCTCGTCATGCACAAAGTCATGGTAGACCTCAGAGCGCTCCGCCGCATCGAGACCCGCATGGTAGGCTCTGGCTTTCACCCCTTTGCCCTGCAGGAAAAGCGCAAGCGTCTCTGCGGCTTTGCGGGTAAAGGTATAGATGATACCCTGCTCGTCCTTGTGCGAAGAGAGGAACTGCAGCAGCTGCTGACGCCCGTCTTTTTGGCGGTACTCCACCGAGACAAGCATGTTCTCGCGGAAGATCGCCCCGCGTACGCGCGCCGGGTCGCGCAGCTGCAGGTTGGTGACGATGTCTTCGGCCACCTTCTGGGTCGCGGTGGCGGTAAAGGCGGCGATGCCCACGCCCGGAAAGGTCTGGCGCAGGAAACTGAGCCGCCGGTAGTCGTCTCTGAACTCATGGCCCCACTCCGAGACACAGTGCGCCTCGTCGATGACGAAAAAGTTGATGCGCAGCTGCTGGAGCATATCGATGAAACGGCCGCTTTTAAAACGCTCGGGAGCGACATAGAGCAGTTTCAACTGACCGGAGAAGAGCTTCTGGTAGATCGCTTCGATCTCCTCGGCGTCTTGCATGGAGGAGATCATCTCCGCGGCGATACCCTGCGCTTTAAGCGCGGTGACCTGATCGTGCATGAGTGCCAGAAGCGGAGAGATGACGATGCTCACACCCTCCATCAGCAAAGAGGGGAGCTGGTAACAGAGCGACTTTCCACCGCCTGTGGGCAGGATCATCAGCAGGTCACGCCCTTGAAGGATCGTGTCGACCGCCTCTTCCTGGAGGGGCCTGAAACCGTCGTGGCCGAAAACGGATTTTAAAACGGAGAGTTTATCTTTCATGAACGCCCTTTGGATGGTGCAATACTAACATAGAAAAAGAGTGATAGGTAAGAAAATGTCACTGAGAAGAGCAGCGTCAAGGGCTGCTCTGAAAGGTTACGCGATGTTGGTGTAGACGGCCTGAACGTCGTCGTCGTCTTCGATACGGTCGATGAGCTTCTCGACCTCTTCCATCTGCTCTTCGGTAAGCTCGACAGGCGTGTTCGGAATACGCTGAAGGCTTGCTTTTTTCACTTCGATGCCCATACCTTCAAGTGCTTCGGTCAGTGCGCCGAAACCGGTATAGTCGGCGTAGAGGTAGACAGTGCCTTCATTCTCTACAAGCTCTTCAAGACCCGCATCGATGAGCTCCAGCTCCAGCTCTTCAAGGTCCATATCTTCGCTCTTATCAAACTCGAAGACCGCTTTGCGGTTAAACATGAACTCTAAAGAGCCTGTTTTGAGCAGTTCGCCGCCCGCTTTGTTGAAGTAGCTGCGCACATTGGCGACGGTACGGGTGTTGTTGTCCGTAGCCGATTCGACGAAGACAAGCACGCCGTGCGGCGCCTTGCCTTCATAGTTCACTTCCTGGATGTCCGCTGCATCTTTACCCGATGCGCGTTTGATAGCCGCTTCGATGTTGTCTTTTGGCATGTTCTGCGCTTTGGCAGTCTGAATGGCCAGACGCAGCGGCGGGTTCATGTCCGGATCAGGTCCCCCTGCCTTGGCCGCCATCGTAATGGTCTTGCCAAGTTTTGGAAATATTTTTGACATGGCGCCCCAGCGCTTCTCTTTGGCAGCACGGCGGTATTCAAATGCTCTTCCCATCGGGTCGTATCCTTCTTTTAAATTGCGAAATTATAGCATAGCCCCCTAAGGGGACGATAAAACTACTGGATGTACGAACAGCAGTAATCAGTAATCGTCTTGACCTTCACGCCGAACTTGCTGTTTGCCGGTACGTTGAAGCTCTGCGGTCCTTTGATGCTCTGCCATGCGCTCTCACCCGGCAACAGGATCTCCAGCTCGCCGCTCATGATATCCATGATCTCCGCTTCGGCAGTACCGAACTCGTACTCGCCCGGCATCATGATGCCCAGTGTCTTGTGCGTACCGTCTTCGAAGTTGACGCGGCGGCTGGTCACCTTGCCGTCAAAGTAGACATTGGCTTCTTTAATGATCGTAACGTTTTTAAATTCTGACATATTTTTTCCTCACTGGTTGATTGACCGCATTGTACTCAAACACGCCCTCTATTGCAATATATAATACACTTCATCACAATAGTGTAATTAATTATAAATATTTTAAAACATAATTTGATATTAATATCACAACTATCGTGTACCATGTGACTATGTTTAAACCAAAGGAGTCGAAATGTTAAAGAAAAGTTCAATCGTATTACTGGCGGCTACGGCCATCTGTTCATCACTCTATGCGGGTAACGGCAGCGCCGTCAGCAACGGTACAGGCCTGCCTAACGGCAAACCGTTCCAGACGATCCAGAGCAATCTGGATGACCTGCAGGCGCAGATCGATGTGCTTGTAGGACGCACCGATTCGCTCGAAGATCGCGTTGCGGCGCTCGAAGCAGCTGTCGCAGCACTTCAGGCCGAAGATGTAACACTTTTGGCACTCATCAATGAAAATGCGGACAATATAGATGATCTGCAGGCACAGATAGATGCGCATACACTGCTCATCAATGCGATGAATCTTGAAATTTCAAATCTTCAAACTGCAATTGCACAGAAGCAGGACATTGTCGACGGCACCTGTGCACCGGGATCTTCCATCCGTGTCATCAACCCCGACGGCAGCGTAGCGTGTGAGATCGACGATGCGGCATCTTCCGTCTCAAGAGTGCGCGTATCCAACTATGTCGATCTATCTGCAGCTCCATGGTCAGGCTGGCACCAGAGTGTTACGGCCAGCTGTCCGACAGGATACACACTGACCGGCGGCGGTTATGAGACGAGCAACGATCTTGTATATGTCTTTGACAACATGCCTCATTACAGCGGCAATACATGGCGTGTTGATGCTGTCAACAACTTCGCATTCGGCGGTGCTACCGTCTTCGTTTACGCCAACTGTATCCAACTCTACTGATCTCTCCGCCATGGCTTAGGCCATGGCTCCTCTAAACTCACCCGTCACACTTGCTTTCTAACGTTAAAACAGCGTATCGAGGTTCACCTCTGCACGATTGTAATCCCCATGCACAAAGCCCTTATACTCCGCACTGCTGCTGTCGCTGGCCGAGAAGACCAGGCGCGACTCCTGCCCGATAGTGACGGCTGACTTGTCGCCGATAAGCGATACCCCCGCCATATCCAGACGGCTTCCCTCCGCATGGATCGCCTCTGAACCTGCCAACGTGACATTCGTCATCTCGATGACCGACTTCGTCGTCTCAAGCGCGACATTCTCCGAGAGCACCGATACGTTCTCGAACGTTGCCAGCGAGCCCATTACCCGTATCTTGCGGGCCGTCACATCGACAAGGCGCACGGCGCGGGAACGGTCGATGATGATCTCATCATAAGCACCGCTGTAGGTCACACCCGCTTCGCCCTGACAGTAGAGGTCTTCAGACGATGCCATCGGCAGTTTTTTCTTCGGTGTTCTGGGGACCTTCTTGTTCAGGATCTCCATGAGAAGGCGGTTGAACTGCTCCCGGTGAGAGACCATAGGCACATGATCCGCCCCTTTAAAAACATGCAGCGACGCGTTTTGCATACGCCCGGTGAGCATCTTGCCCGTACGCAGAGGCGCGATGCCGTCCTTGTCTCCCCAGAGGATATAGGTCCGATGCGCAATGCGCGTAATGACCTCTGAAAAGTCCTCTTCGACAAGCGAAAGACCCGCATTGCCGCCGACGGAATCGGAGAAGAGCATGTTCCAGGCCGTGTCGCTCTCGTTAAGCACGTCTACGGGAAGCGAAAAACCGTTCATCTTCTCGACGATCGTATTGCTGAAGTTCTTGACACGCGCCACGGTATTGACCAGGAACTTCGGCCCGCTCTCCATCTCTATGGGGAGCTCCGCCATATGCTTGACATAGGCCGTACGCTGCAAGATGCCCGCCGCATCCACCAGGACCAGTGTCGCAAAGTCCTCGGGATAGTCCGCGGCGTAGCGCAGAGCTACCGCACCGCCCATGGAGTGTCCCACGACCGTGACCTCGCCGCGGGCATACTTGCCGCGCAGCGTATGGATGATCTTTGCGTAGTTGCCCGGCGAGTACTTCCCTGCCGGGGCATCCGACTTTCCAAATCCCGGCAGGTCGAATGCAAGGATATGAAACTGCTTTTGCAGCTCGGGGATGACGCCGCGCCAGTCCTCATACCCCTTGCCGCCCAGACCGTGAATGAGGATAACGGTATCGTTATGTTCGATACCCGTCTGCATGACGCGCATCTTCGAGCCGAATACAGGTTCGTCCACATACGCCGTATGCCACGTTTCCGATGCCGCCAATGCCGCACACAACAGCGCTGCCATCACAAAATATCTCATCATACTCTTCATCCTTTTGCTCTGCGTTTCATACCGAAGAAAGCATCAATCGCACCAAAGTGTTTTTCAATCCCGTCAAAACCGTGGCTGCCGCCCTCGTCTATCTGCGTTTTGGCATGCGGAAGCTTCTGCAGCGCTTCGCGGTAATCCAGCAGTTCGTCGCCGCTCTGCGCCAGTAAAAAGAGCCTCTCCTCATCCGGGTCTGCCACATCGTACTTCACGAGCGATTGCACATGTCCGCCGTTCCACTCAAAACTGCTGTTGTCATAAAAAGAGGGAGCCTGCCCGATGCAGCGCGCGAGTGTCTCATAGGGTTTGACAGAGGGGTTGAGCAAGACGGCGGGAAGCTTGTATTTGTGGCTCAGGTAAAGCGCGTAAAAACCGCCCAGTGATGAGCCGATAAGAGAGACGGGTCCTACTTTCAAAAACTGCTCTATTAGCTCTTCCAGCGTTTTGACGGCCAGATCGGGGAGATAGGAGAGCGACGGGGCGATAAAGGCGTCATCTTTGTAATGCTCGCGGAAAAGCCGTGCCTTGCTCCCCTCTCCGCTGCCGCCGAAACCGTGTATATAGATAACCATCCGTATATTTCCCCACTGAAAATCTCAGCTTAGTATACCACACGGCGGTTAGCAGTTCCGCCTGTTCATCACACTGCAAGGTTGCGCTTGCGATAGGCCAGTGCGATGATGATGAAGATGATGGTATAGGTCACCGGGACAAAGTCGGGTACGGGAACCGGGTCGCCCTTGGCGTAGGAGTGAAGCCCCGCAAGGTAGTAGTTGACGCCGAAATAGGTCATGAGCACCGAGGTAAACGCGAGAAGCGAAACGGCGCTGTAGACGAACGGCGAATAGAGCGCCTTGATGAAGCGCAGGTGCACGACGACCGAATAGAGAAGGATGGTCACAAGCGCCCACGTCTCTTTCGGGTCCCAGCCCCAGTAGCGGCCCCAGCTCTCGTTCGCCCAGACGCCGCCGAGGAAGTTGCCAACCGTCAGCAATACCAGCCCGATGAGCAGGCTCATCTCGTTGATGGCGTTAAGCTCTTTGATGGAGAGGCCGATGTGCTTCGCGTTCTTCTCGTTTCTCAGGATAAAGAGCAGCAGCGTGATGAAGCCCAGCAGCGCCCCCAGCCCCAGGAAGCCGTACGAAGCGGTGATCATGGAGACGTGGATGCTCAGCCAGTACGACTGCAGAACGGGCGCAAGGTTTGTCACCTGCGGGTCCATCCAGTTCAGGTGCGCCACAAAGAGGATAAGCCCGGTCAGGATGCTTGTCGCAGCCATGGTGATGGGCGAGTTCTTCGAGAAGATAAAGCCCGCGAGAACCGTCGCCCACGCGATATAGATCATCGACTCGTAGCCGTCGCTCCACGGCGCATGGCCCGAGATGTACCAGCGCATGCCAAGGCCTATGGTATGCAGGACAAAGAAGACGATGAGCAGTCCAAGGGTCGTCTTGGTAAAGATGCCGAGTCTGAACGACGGGCGCAATATCTTCACGAACGAGAGGATCAGCAGCAAGAAGCCCAGAAGGAAATAGAACGGCCAGAGGCGCTCGAAGATGTTGGCGTGGTTGTACCAGATCTCCATTTTCAGTTTCATCTCGTCGGGGTAGACCGCCGCGCCGCGAAGCTTCTGATGCGCTTTGATCTTTGCCAGCGCAGCATCCGCTTCGCTCCAGTCACCGCTTGGCAGTGCTTTGTCGATGGCGGTAAAATAGTTAAGCGCAAGCTCGCGGACGATAAGCCCCTCGGTGCTGTCGAATGTCTGAAGCGCTTCGACCGTGCCGCTCCATTTGTTCCCCGCATCCAGCGGCTTTGGCCAGAACTGCAGCATAGAACCGTTGAAGACCATGTAGGCGACATTGACCCGTTCATCGAGCTTGAGCAGGGCTTTTTCATATTTGCTGCGTTTGCCAGGGGCTTTGCGCATCGCCACTTCGACCGCGTCGGAGAGTTTATAGCCCGTCACCTCTTCGGGGACTTCAAAGAAACTACTGAAAGCCGCTTTTTTAGCGTCTGCATCCACGCCGATGAGCGCGTTGAGCTCCTTATGGCCCAGATGGATCATCTCGATCTCCTGCCACGCCTCAGGGCGCGTCAGCATGCCCAGGATGACCTGATTGGCGTTGAGTCCGAGTATCGTGCTGCTGCGGTTGATCTTGGCGACGATCTGCGTAGCAAGGGTATCGAGCGGCTTCATACGCCCGTTGGTGTCCTGAACGACAAGCTCGCCCAGTGCGTTCGCATGGGCTCTGTCATACGCCTGTACCGTCTGGACTTCAGGCGTCTGCTCCTGTGCCTGCAGCGGTGCGTACGCACCCATGGCCAGAAGTGCCGCGGCCACTGCGCCGGCTGCCTTCTGCTGACTCGCCTCCCTGGCGATCTTGGAGAGCTTCGCAAAACGGCCGTTGCGCAAGAAGAGCGCTCCGAACATGCCGATGCCCAGCAGCAGGTACCCCACATAGGTGATCAGCGTACCCGGATCATGGTTGACCGAGAGCACCGTACCTTGTTCATCCTCGTCATACGAAGACTGGAAGAAGCGGTAGCCGCGATGGTCGAGGATGTGGTTCATGTAGATGCGAAACGGCATCTCGATGTTCTGCTCACGGTCTATCATCACCACTTCGCTTGCATACGACATCGGCGACATGGAGCCCGGGTAGCGTTCCAGCTGGAAATCGACCAGTTTCAAAGCAAACGGAAGCTCGATGATCTCCGCGCCGTAACGCACCTTGACCTCCATACCGCCCAGTCGTACTTCGCTGTTCTCGCCGATGACCCCTGCACTTCCCATGACGACCGTCTGCGCACGTTCATCGCCGCTGGAGAGTTCAAGCCTTAAGGCGCTTTGGGACGATGCGGGCGTCGAGACCAGCTCCTCTTTGGCAGATGGCATGAACTTGCGCATGACAAAGTTCGTATGGCTCACGGTAAAGAGCGTGCGCGTCGGCAGGAGTTCGCCCTCCGAAGGGAAGAGCACCCCTTTGCTCTGGTCGTCCATCTTCATGTACTGCAGCGGCATCGGATGCTTCATATGCAGTTCGCCCTCGCGGACCGACAGCGAAATAACCGGCTTTTCAAACTTCTGCCCCGAGGCGAAATCGATGACGACGTCATCGCCAATGAAGAACTCGCCCTGACGCAGCTGCAGCTGTTCGCCGCGCTCGCCGTGAGAGACCATCATCTCCACCACCGGCGTGCCGTCTGAGGCCTCTACCAGCTCATAAGAGGCGTTGGGAAGGTATTCGAGCAGTTTGAACGTGACGGGCGTGCCATCGACGCTGATGGTCTTCTCGAAACGGTTGTCGGAGAGCTTTGAAAGCAGCAGCGGCATCTCGTACCTGCTGAATGCCTCACCCTCTTTAAAGAGCAGGCTCAGGTAGCTCTCGGAACTTGTCATACGGTTTTCCGTCTCGCCTTCGCGGATATGCATAACGCCTTCATAGCCCGCATATCGCGTGACCGCGGCACCGACTAGGATGAGCAAGAATGAGAAGTGGAAGAGAAAGACCAGCGCTTTTTTGCGCTGGAACATCCCAAACGTGATGATGTTGAGTATGAGGTTCAGCGCCAGTACGGCAAGCAGCACTTCAAACCAGAGTGCGTTGTAGACAACCGCTTTGGCTGTTTCCGCACCGAAATCGTTTTCGATGAACGTCGCTACGCCCGATGCCACCGCGAAGAACAGCATCAGCGCCGCCATGGTTTTCATAGAGCCTATAATCGTCAGAAGTTTTTTCATGGTCCGCCTTTGTGAGGCGTATTCTAGTGAGGAAAGGTTAAAGATTTGCTAATGCGCTCTTCTGCGAGGCGTATTTGTTCCTGTTTCGCTTTAAGATACGCCCCATACTCTTTTTGCAATGCTTCATCGAAGAGCTCAAGATTATAGATCGTAAAATTCTCTTGCGACGCCGTATCGCGTATGACATAGGTGTCGGACACCAGCCCCTGCTCGAGTTTATCCTAGAGATACTCGTAGTTCATATATTTTGTCCTGTCACGGTCACTGCTCTGGAGGCGGATCTTGTAAAGCTCTCCATGCTGGTCAAAATGGAAGTAGATATACTCGATCGCACCGTCAAAATGGGTACTTAGAAGTAGAGCTACCATTACCAAGCAGTTTTTCAATGCACGTCCCCTGCTTATTTTTTTGGAATTTTAGTACAGCTATGTTTAACGCAGACAAATATTTATAAAAAGGTGGAGTAATGTAATTAATTCGTACTAAAAGCCCTCAAAGGGGCTTCTGCTCAATGTTTAATGGTGTAGTTTGATGTGAGAAGCGGTTCGGAGCTGATAATAAGATAAGCGCTCCCGTCATTGAACGCTGTCTCGCCGTTAAAAGGCTTGTTGCTGCTGAGTTTGACCATCACCATCTGCCCCAGCGGCTTCTTCTCTGCGCTGACCTTCTGAGCATGCGGTCCGTCGTTTTTAGACGGCTGCATCGATGAACGCCACGCCTCGTAATCATCCAGCGTAATCTTCGCGCCCTCACTGTCATAAAACCAGTAGATGATGTTGTTGTGCGTAATCGTCGTCGGCTCTTCATACTCGCCGATGTAGCTTCCCACCACACCTTTGAGCATGCTGTTGTCGAGCTTCTCGTATGCTTTATAGATCAGCACTACGCGGTCGTTTATTGCATCGGCAACTATGTTGAGCATACCGTCGGTGAACTTGTAGGTTCCCTCGATGTTGGCCTTTTGGGCGTTTTGGCGTGCAATGCTCTTCTGCTCTGCGCTCAACGCCTTGCCCAGCGTATAGCCGCCGATGCCCACATTGGTCCGCTCTATCGTCTCAAAGAGTGTCGTGGAGCCCAAGAGCCACAGCGGCGTCAACAACGTGACAAGTAAAAGTTTCGCTTTCATATACGTACTCCTCATGGGCACCTCTAAAGATCCCGGAAGATCCGAACTCTTTAGAGGCGCCGTTAAATGGATGCGGCACAAGGCCGCATAGAATCTCTGCCCGTACTCGAGCACCTTACTGTTTGTAGCGCGCTTTGTTCTCTGCTTCGATCTCTTTGAGTTTCGCAGGATTACCGCCCGTCTTATACCATTCGTGTTCCGGTTTGTCGATCAGCTCGGCAACCAGTTTTTTGTATTTGTCTTCCATGCCCGCTTTTTCCGCCAGTTTCAACACTTTAGGAAGGAACTTGCTGTAGAAGTGGCGTGAGACTTCATACATACCGTGCCAGTGCGTATAATCCGGTGCCTGCATCGCCGCACCCATACGTGCACGTCTGCCTTCATGGTGCCAGATCTCGAACCAGATATAGCCGATGTCGTCTTGCTGGAAGCCCGAACCTTTCCAGATCTTGTCTTTTTTCAGCTCTTTGACCAGGGCAATACCCGGTTTCGCGAACTTGTCGTTGTAGGTCGTGACCAGTGAATCGTACTGTTTATAGAAGTTGTTCGTCCACGAAGTGCTGTGACAGCTCTTACAGACGCCCTTCATACCGTCGCGGCGATCTTCCCATGACATGACTTCCGTTACTTTTTTCTCTTTGGTCGTTTTTGCCAGTTTGCCGTTTTTGACGACATACTCCGTATAGGTCTGCTTAGTTCCGACTTTCGGTGCTTTGTCACCCGCTATATCAGATACTGTACCGTCTTCGAAGACGACACGGTTTAGCTTGACCGACACAGGCGGGCGCAGTGTCCATGAGATACGGTCGCCGACATTGTGCGTTCCCTTGACGACCGAGCCGTTTGATTTCTGGT
>JBFEWT010000152.1:0-4279 GCA_041546225.1 Sulfurimonadaceae bacterium | reverse complement strand
TCGCTTAATCCTGTTAATAACGCTTTGTCATACATAGCAGCTCCTCAATGGATATGAAAGCATTGTTACACGGGGGTGTGACAGGGGTGTGTCGCATTCAGGAAAAATGCATTTTTTCTGTTGTGACACGATGGTGTCGCGCAGGAGTCTTATACTTTTTCTGTGAAGGCAAGAGGTGCTCGCTGAGCCAATGTAAGAATCCGGAAAGAATGTGTCGCCGGACAACGATAAGGACAATGTTATGGCAAGAGAAGACCATTTTAAAAAGCAGAAGTACGACTTTACGACCCCGCTGGCGGAGTACGTCATCGAGGGGTATTTTATCTACTGGGCCAAAGACTGGCAGTATTTCGTCACCGCACCTTTTCCCTACGAGACGCGCGCTCAGAGCATGTACCTCGGCTGCAGCGTCCGGTATGCGATACTGGACAATACGACCGAGGAGTTCGACCCGCAGAACAGGAACGTCATCAACATCGCCTACCGGGCGAAACAGGAGGTGTTCACACGCTATTTTGGTGCAGACTGGGAAGAGAAAGAGAGGCGATTGCGTGATTAGACTCATCGTGCTGGCCGTTGCGGCCGCATCTCTCTTTGGCATCATAAGCTATGAGGACGATAAGGTGGTGATAGATACTGAAATAGGGAGGACGATCGTGGAAAAAAGCAGTGCTTTCATCCACGAAAACGTCGAGGTGAAGTAGATGGCCTTTGCGCTTGAGATCGTCCGCGATGGGGAGCTTCTGATACTCGATATCGACGGCTGCAAAGCGCAGTTTTATATCTTGAAACCCCATTTGAGCGATGCGATGATAGAGAGCCTTCAACGCTCTACAGAGGAGGCGCAGGTCTATGTGATGCTGAGCGGTCTGGTGGCGATGGGCGCACTCTCTTAAGGCTTTGAGGGTGCTGTTTATCTGAAAGATCACGACATAAGGCTGTCGCACAGCGGTGCTAGAGTTGCATGTTGTAGCACTAACACAAGGAGACCAAATGCTAAAGAGAAAATATCACGTATCTGTGAAAAAATTCAAGCGTAATCTGATATAACTATGGGAAATAATCATCAAAGAGTAGTAATGGCCCAGAAGAAAGATTACGATAAGTTGCTGTTCAGGCTCACGTCGATTTTAAGTAAACTTTCGGCCAATGAACTTCCTACCATCAACGAGCTCTCCGAAGAGTTCAACGTCAGCAAACGCACCATCCAAAGAGATATATACGACCGTATGATCGCCTTCCCTATCGAGGTAAACAAGCACAAACAGCTTCATTTCACCGACGGTTTTTCACTCAACCGCACCCGTCTGAATGTCGAAGAGGTGACGACCATCACGCTCGCACTGGAACTCATCAAGAACAAGGGCGACGAGTTTAACCGCGCGTCGGAACAGCTGATGAACAAGTTCCTTCATGAGAGCGTTTTCAACCCTTACTACATCAAACCCTTCTCCTCCGAGCAGATCAATACCGACTCATCCCTGCTCAACGCCATCGAAGAGGCCATCGAGTTTCGCAACCGCATGGATGTCGAGTTCAATGACGGACGCATCAAGGTGCTCGAACCGCTGAAGATCATCAACTTCGAAGGGTACTGGTACCTGCTGGCAAAAGATGAAGAGAAGATCAAGACCTTCCTCATCAGCAACATCAAAACGGTCAACGTCTCCTACGCGAAGTTCGAAGCGCCGGCCAATGAAAAAGCCCTGTTAAATACCATCCACACCCCCTTCTTTACCCAGGACAGCGAGATCGAAGTGACCATCGAGGTGGCAAAAGAGATCGCGCACTACTTCGAGCTTAAAGAGCATCTTCCCTCCCAGCAGATCGTCTCGCGCGACGAAGCGGGGAACCTGACCATCGAGTATGTGGTGACGCACCTCGAGGAGATCGACAACCTCGTGAAGTCGTGGCTGCCGCACATCAGTGTCATATCGCCGCAGAGTTACCGCGCACAGATCGCCGATGAACTGAGCGGATACCTTCAAAGCATCTCATGAACAGACTCCTTTTCGCGCTCGGCCTCTTGCTCTTCGTGCTGACACATACGTCGGCAAAAGAGCCCCCGGCGCGCCTGCAGCTGCTCTCGCCACAGGAGACCGTGGCACTGCTTCAGGAGTATGAGGATGATGCGGTGGTACTCGGTCAGGGCGATGAGGCGGTCTATGCGTTCATAGACCCGCTCTGTCCGCGTTCACAGGCCTACCTTGAAGATATATACCGGCGCAAAGAGCGCATGTTCTGCAACTATACCTACTACCTTTTCCTCTACAAGCTCGACCGCTACGACTCCGAAAAGCTCATCGCAACCATTCTCGCATCAGACTACCCCGAACTCGCGTTGAAGACGGTGATGGTCTCGCAGCAGGAGATCGTGCTCGAAGAGGCAGACCCGGACATGCTCGAACAGATGCAGAGAATCAAAACAGCCGCGCAGAGGGTGGGGGTCTATAAACGTCCCTACATCCTTGCGAAAGGGCGAATGATAGGTGAATGATGTTTAGATATATTAACAGGAAGATTCTGACACTCGGCGATGCCGTCATACGGCGGCGCCGGAGTGTGTTACTGCTGCTGACACTGCTGCCGCTGCTGCTCATCGCCATCGCCAGACCCTCTGTAACGGCGTATGACGATGTGGCATGGCTCACAGAGAGCCATGAGTACACAAAGCTCAAGGAGATGGGGCAGAGCGAAGCGTATGTCTACCGTGTACGTTTCAGACCCGAACAGCTTGACCGCGCAGCGCTTGGGCAGCTTGCACCGCTCTTCGCGCGCCTTGCGGAAGACAAACGCTTTACGAAGGTCCATACGCTTTTCAATGAACCGCTCCCGCTGCGCCTCTCTGACGGCGAGAACTCGTCGTACCTGCGCTTTGTACCGCTGCCAGAGCACCCCGCAGCAGACATCGACGCGATGCTCGTAACGGTGCCGGAGAAACTGCGCGCCTATATCGATGCGGATAAAAAAGCGCTCTATTTCTACCTCTCCAGCAGTGTGCCGCTTGAGCTTGGCAGCATCGAGTCGCCGTTTGCCTACGATGTGATCACGCCCACAGGGGCCGAAGTGCAGATGGCGCTGCCGCTCATAGGCGCGATATTCATACTCTTTTGCGTACTGCTCTGGGCGCTTTTCAAAAACGCCGTCGCACCGCTGAGCGCACTGCTTAACGTGAGCATCGTCGTGCTTCTGTCGCTCTCGCTCTTCGCGTTCATCAGACCGGGTGCGGTGCTCTCCCTTCCCGTGCTGCTCATCGTGTTCGTCATCGCGTTTGCCAACTACCTCTACCTCTACTACAAATGGCATGTCCTGCAGCAGTCGCTCTCCAGTGAAAAAGCGCTTAAGTATGTCATGAACCGGACGCTTGTACCGCAGTTTTTCAACACGTTCGTCATCGTATTGAGCGCATCGCTGCTCGTGTGGTGGAGCGCGTCTGAAACACTGCAGACCATGTTTATACTGCTGAGCCTGGCGCTGGTGAACAGTTTTGTCGTGATGTTCTTCTTCGCACCGGCGCTGTTGAGCTATTTCAGTGTCAAGGAGAGTACCGTCAGGGGCATGTCGACGGTACTGGGCATTGTGACCAATTTCGCATCGACGTTGCATGTCGCGCGGGTCGGGCTCTTTATGCTGCTCATCGGTTATCTCCTGCTGGTACCGGCGCGCTCGATGCTCGAAAACGCATCCGCAGCAGAGAAGACGACGGTGCTGAGTGTCGGGTTGAGTGTTGATGCGATGGACATGAGAGCGGTCGAGAAGCTCTCGCTCATGGAGAAGGCACTCGCTGCCCAGGGCGTCGAGAAGGTCGCTTCGTTCAACAGCTATATGCGCGAGGTCTACAGCCGTTCAAACAGCGAGGGCAAGACGATGGACGAGGCGAACATCGCCGGGACACTCTACTACATGCACCTGTTTGACATATATGACAGCTATGTCGAACCGAAGCAGACGCTGATGCGTGTGAACCTCCCGCCGGAGATACCGGTACTTAATGCCGTAGAAGCGCTGCAGAAGCTTCCCTTTGCCGAAGAGGTACTCTTTCTCGATGCCGATGTGCTCATCGACATCGCCCAGGCGGATGCAAAACGCACCCTGAGCGTACTGCTGCTGGGTATTTTGCTCCTCATCGCCCTCAGCGCGGCACTCTTTGCGCGTGATTGTAAAAGTGAGATACTGCGGCTTCTGGTCGTCAATGCCGTGCCGGTCATCCTCTTTTATGCGCTCGTCGAGGTGCTGGCGCTTCCTCTGAGCATCGAGCTCTTCATCGCCTTGCTGCTGG
>JBFEWT010000150.1:0-4294 GCA_041546225.1 Sulfurimonadaceae bacterium | reverse complement strand
GTACCAATCAGAAACTCCTGCTTATCGTTGCTACTATGCTGAGTGCACTCGCCGCGATAACAGCCATCAATGTCGCCATCAATTTCCGCGAATACGGCTATAACAACGCCTTTGAAAAATCAAAGATGACCGCAGAGATCGTACGTGACGGCCTTACGGCGCACATGATCAACGGTATCATGGACAAACGCGACTTTTTTCTTAGCAACATATCCAACTCCGAAGATGTGGAAAAACTCTGGATCGTCCGTTCACAAAAGGTCATCGACCAGTTTGGAGAAGGACTGGGCAAAGAGGTCGCCCGCGACAGCATCGACCTGAAAGTACTCCAAAGCGGCGAAGCCTACAAAGAGATAGACGAGACCGCGAACTATGCCCGTCTTCGTGTCACCATCCCCTATACGGCGACGTCGCACGGCAGTCCCAACTGTCTCTCATGCCATAATGTCAAGGCCAATGATGTACTCGGTGTCATCAGTATGGAGTTCAATATTGACGATGTCCGACAGGCGGGTCTGGTCACCATAGCCAAGATCATCGGTATCAATCTCTTCTTCCTGGTTATAGCGATCTTCCTGACCAATTACTACTTCAGACCGTTTATGAACCTTTTCAGCTCCATGCGTCATGCCGTCAAATCCGCTCTGCACGGAGATTTCAGCTCACGCGTACCTACCGATGCAAAAGGCGAAGGCCGCGAAGTAGCCGAACAGCTGAACAGCCTGCTTGAAAAACTGGATGCGACCTTTGTGGAGCTCAAGACCAGCCTCAGTACCTTCACCAGCCGATCCGGCCTTGCTGCCAGCGACCCGCTCAGCGAATCCAAAGAGATCATCAAAGAGCTGGCCGATGTTTACAAGTTTAAAAAGACTATTGAACGCGACAAGGACATCTTCGACATTGCCGCACGGGTCGCACTTGTTCTCGAAGAGAAATATGCCGTTCATCACTACGCGCTCTTCAAGTTCAACAAGAACACCAAAGAGCGAAGCTTTCTGACCAGTTCCGGTACCGAGGGCAGTTGTGAGATCGGAAGCAGAAGTTCCATCTGCGATATCACCGCAGTCAATGCCGGTGACTGCAGGGCCTTCCGTACCAGGACAGATGTCATCTCCAGTGACTTCCCGAACCTCTGTACAGAGTGCAAGAGCGATGAGTATGAGTATATCTGTATTCCCTTCCAGATCAATGAGGATATTGATATCATCCTCTCTATCTGGTCTGAGTCTCTCGATGAGATCAAACGTATTACCCTCTTCATCACTTCCATCAAGAACTATCTCGAGACGGCAAAACCGGTCCTTGAAAGTCAGATGCTGAACCAGAAACTGATGGACTCCTCTCTGCGCGACGGTCTTACCGGGTTATATAACCGCCGTTTCCTTGACGGCTTTATCGAGAGTACGACCTCTCAGGCACTGCGTACCAATACAAGCTATTCGGTACTGATGATAGACATTGACTACTTCAAGATGGTGAACGACACCTACGGGCATGATGTGGGTGACGTGGTGATCAAAGGGCTTTCGGAGATATTGACCGAAAGTATACGCAAGTCTGATCTGGCGATCCGTTTCGGCGGCGAAGAGTTCCTTGTCATGCTGCATAATGCGGCACCTGACGCGGCATATAAAATCGCGGAAAAGATTCGTATCTCCTTCAGCGAGAAAAAATTCAACGTCGATATGCAAAATATGATTCAAAAGACACTCAGCATCGGTGTGGCGCACTTTCCTGCCAATGCCGACTCTCTCTGGCGCGTCATCAAATATGCCGATACCGCGCTCTACAAAGCCAAACACTCAGGACGGGACCAGGTCATTGAGTTTACCGACGAGATGTTTGAGAAGGGTGAAAGCTTCTAAGGCTTCACCCTCTCTTTACGCCAACCCTGCTCTTCTTCCTCTATCCCTATTTCCAAAGCCACCTTACAGAGACAACATACACGAGCAGAGCTTCGCCATTATACGCTTTCGTATAGTGAACAATTGACGGGACAGATTCGTGAGAATAACAACTCGGATGGAGCGTAATATTACAGTGTAGGAAAATCGGGAAGGAAGAAAGGTGTGCAAAGCAGCAAAGCTTTGCACGTAAAGGTTAGTGACAGCCGCAGCCAGTACCGCAGCTACCGCCTGAGCTCTGCTGCGGAGCAGCCTGTGCCGCACCGCCGGTCGAACAGGCAGATACACCCGGAGGTGTGTTTGGCTGGATAGCAGAGTTACCCGCGCCGCCCTCTTCGTTGATCTTTTCGATCGTTGACCAAAGATCTTCCGCCGCTTGCATGTAACGCTTCGCCGTCTCCGACTGCGGCATACAATACGTAACCGGCTTGCCTTCGTCGCCACCCGTACGGATAGCAGGCTCGATAGGGATCTCAGCCATGATGCAGGTATCAAACTCATCCGCCATCGGCTGTGTCGTACCCTTGCCGAAGATATCGTACTCTACACCTGTGTCCGGTGCGATGAAACCGCTCATGTTCTCAACGATACCCGCGATAGGGATATGCAGTTTTTTGAACATATCGAGTGAACGGCGTGAATCGTCAAGCGAAACCATCTGCGGCGTCGTGACCGTAACGCCCGCAGTGACCGGAACGCTCTGCGCCAGTGTCAGCTGTGCATCACCCGTTCCCGGAGGCATGTCGATGACCAGACAGTCAAGTTCAGACCAGAGGATGTCGCGAAGGAACTGCTCGATCGCTTTCATGATCATCGCACCGCGCCAGATAAGCGACTGTCCCTCTTCCATCAATGAACCCATTGACATCATCTCGATGCCGTACGCTTTGATAGGCATGACCTTGTTGCCCTGAACTTCAGGTTTCACACCCTCTACACCCAGCATACGCGGGATGTTCGGACCATAGATGTCTGCATCAAGCAGACCGACTTTTTTACCCTGCATCGCCAAAGCCACTGCAAGGTTGACCGATGTCGTCGATTTACCGACGCCGCCCTTGCCCGAACTTACCATAATGAAGTTCTTTACCTGAGGAGCGATGTTCTTGCCGCTCATGGTGTTGCTCTTCTGCTCCGGCATTTTCGGTACAGTGATGTTGATCGTTGCGTTAGCCGCGCCCGCACTTTTTAGCTCGGCAACCGCTTCGTCATGGATCTGCTGCGCCACTTCCGGCGCACTTGAAGTAATATCAACGGTAACGCTAACGTCGCTGCCGCTGATCTGGATCTCTTTTACAAATCCGAAAGTAACGATATCCTTGGTAAAACCCGGATAGTTTACTTTCGAAAGTGCTGATTTTACAATCTCTTCAGTCATAATTGTTTCCTTTATAAAATGTTTTTTAGCTTGCGCTTTTCGCGTCTTCGGCTATCTTGGCAATCGCTTCGGGATTGTCCATAATGTCTTGCGAAATCTTGTAACTGCAGAACTTAGGTCCGCACATAGAGCAGAACTCCGCCTCTTTGAATACATCCTGAGGCAGTGTCTCATCATGGTATTCGCGTGCACGTTCGCCATCGAGTGCGAGTTCGAACTGTTTCTCCCAGTCAAACGCATAACGCGCGTCACTCATAGCATCGTCAATGTCACGTGCACCTTTACGGCCGCGGGCGATATCTGCAGCGTGTGCGGCGATCTTGTAAGCGATGATACCTTCGCGCACGTCGTCGGCATTTGGAAGACCGAGGTGCTCTTTAGGCGTGACGTAACAGAGCATGGAAGCCCCGTGCCAGCCGCCGACAGCCGCACCGATAGCAGACGAAATATGATCATATCCCGCAGCGATGTCGGTAACCAATGGCCCGAGGATATAGAACGGCGCTTCGTGGCAGAGTTCGCGCTGGATCTTCATGTTGCGCTCGATCTGGTTGAGCGGAACGTGGCCCGGACCTTCGATCATCACCTGAACATCTTTTTCCCAGGCACGAAGCGTCAACTCGCCAAGGACTTTCAACTCGCCAAGCTGTGCATCATCGCTGGCATCCGCGAGACAACCCGGGCGCAGTGAATCACCCAGCGAGAGGGAGACGTCATACTTCGCACAGATATCGAGGATCTCGTCATACGCCGTGTAGAACGGGTTTTCTTTATGGTAGTGCATCATCCATGCGGCCATAAGCGAACCGCCGCGGCTGACGATACCCATCTTGCGCTTGGCGACTTTAGGCATGGTCTCAAGCAGGAAACCGGCGTGAATGGTAAAGTAGCTCACACCCTGCTGCGCCTGACGCTCAAGCACCTCAAGCATCTTCTCGATAGTGAGGTCTTCGATCTTGTTGTTTACATCATGCAGGATCTGATAGATCGGCACCGTACCGATAGGGATCTT
>JBFEWT010000160.1:0-4062 GCA_041546225.1 Sulfurimonadaceae bacterium | reverse complement strand
CTCGTCAAGGTCAAAGGTATTGGAGGGTGCTTTGGAGATGAGAAGGGGGAGCTCTCCTTCGTGTTTGCTGAGGTAGTTACCGAGGACACGTTCGCTCTCTCCGTAAAGCTGCGCCGTGTCAAAACAGTTGACACCGTTTTGCTGGACATAGGCAAGGATCTCATCGACCTGCTGCTGTTGGGGTTTGCCGTTTTGGTTGGCGACCCCGTAGTCCATACCGAACTGAACAGTGCCCAGACAGAGTTTTGAGAGTCCGGTACCGTTCCATTCGATCATCGTCATGCGCGGTTCTCGTGCAGTATTGTCAAAAGTGTTTCGATGACGAAGCGCTGTTCCTCATCGCTGAGTGACGCGAACATCGGGAGGGAGACGGTCGCATCGTAGTACGCTTCCGCCTTTGGCAGGCAGAGATCTGCATAACCGCTGTTGCGGTAGTATGGCTGCTTATAGACCGGTATGTAGTGCAGTTGCAGGCCGATCGCTTTTTCGCGCATCTTTGCAAAGAGTTCGGCTTTGGTGATCGTGAGCTTTGTAAAATCGATCTGAACGACGTAGAGGTGGTAAGCAGAACCCTCTTTGAACGGGTAGAGCGGTCTGACCACGGTCTCGGATGCAAAAGCGTCGTCATAGGCTTTGGCGATCTCATGACGCCGTGCAATGAATGAGGGCAGTTTTTTCAGCTGGGAAAGACCGAGTGCGCACTGGATATCCGTGATACGGTAGTTGAAGCCGAGCTCAACCATCTCGTAATACCATGGATTGGCATTGCCTTTGGCATCAACTGCAAGATCATTGAACGCGAACTCCTCACGTGTCATGCCATGGCCGCGCAGCAGCAGCAGTTTTTTGTAGAGCGCTTCGTCGTTCGTCGTGACCGCACCGCCCTCGCCGGTAGTCAGGTGTTTGACGGGATGGAAAGAGAAGATAGATGCGTCGGAGTAGCGGCAGCTGCCCGCTTTTACGTCGCCTTCATATCCTCCGATGGCATGGGCGCAATCTTCAAGGATGATGATGCCGAAACGCTCTTTGATCGCTTTGAGTTTTTGCTGATCGACGGGGTTGCCGGAGAAGTGCACGGCAAAAAGGGCTTTGATCGAGCTGTCCTTTTCGAGTGCCGCGATACAGAGGTCAAGGTCGATGTTGCCGTCGTCTGCGATGTCGATGAAGAGAGGCTCGGCATTGGCATAGCGGATGGCATTGGAAGTTGCCAGAAATGTGTTGGGAGTCGTCAGTACCTTGTCGCCGGCTTCGAGCAGAGCGAGTGCTGCAAGGTGCAGTGCCGCGGTGCCGTTGGCGACAGCCACTGTATATGCAGCTCCCGATACGCCGCAGAGTGCCGTTTCAAATTCGGCGACTTTGGGACCGGTGGTCAGAAAATCCGACTTTAGCGTCACAACGACGGCATCGATGTCATTTTGATCGATGCTCTGACGGCCGTAGGGAATAAACGCCATTAGACATCCAGCATCTTGAGGAACTCTTCGTGAGAGAGCCACTCGGTGTTATTGCCAGAGTTGTATTCAAAGCCCTGTTCTACCAGTTTGCCCTCTTCGCCGATAAGGTTTTTCGGGTAGTCGACATGGTAGCCGAGCTGAATGGTCGGGCAGATGACGTAGTGGTCATGGAACTCCAGTGTCAGGTGGCTGTCGTCGGCCGGACACATGATCTCATGCAGTTTTTCACCGGGACGGATACCGATGATCTTGTGCGGAAGTTCCGGTGCCAGCGCTTTTGCAAGTTCGGTCATATACATCGAAGGGATCTTCGGAATGAAGATCTCGCCGCCTTGCATACGCTCGAAATTTTTTAGAACGAACTTGACACCGTCTTCGAGGGTGATGAGGAAGCGGGTCATCTTCTCGTCGGTGATCGGCAGTTCGGTTGCGCCTTCTGCCATCAGTTTCTTGAAAAACGGGATGACCGAACCGCGTGAGCCGACGACATTGCCGTAGCGTACGACGGCAAAACGCGTATCACCCGTTCCGACCATGTTGTTCGCAGCGACAAAGAGTTTGTCCGAAGCGAGTTTTGTCGCACCGTAGAGGTTGATCGGGTTGGCGGCTTTATCGGTGGAGAGTGCCATGACTTTTTTGACGTTGTTGGCAATAGCTGCGCGGATGACGTTCTCGGCACCGTGGATGTTGGTCTTGATACACTCCATCGGATTGTACTCGGCTGCGGGCACCTGCTTCTGTGCAGCCGCATGGATGACATAATCGACGCCGCGCATCGCCTCTTTCATGCGTTCGCCGTCGCGGACATCACCGATAAAGTAGCGCATACACGGGGCGTTATAGACCTGGGACATCTCAAACTGCTTGAGCTCATCGCGGGAGAAGATAATGATCTTGTTGGGTTTGTAGTTTTGCAGAAGAATCTCGGTGTATTTCTTACCGAAACTTCCCGTCCCGCCGGTGATGAGGATGTTTTTATTGTCAAACATAGAGTAGGCCTTCATTTAGTAGATAAATTAATGCCACATTATACGGTTGAAATGATGATGGAATTATTAAAAGTGCCTTTAAATGTGTTAAATCGTGCTCTTGGCTCTTTGAAAAGAAGGGAGTTGAACAGCAGGGCGGGCTTAGCCTTTGAGCGTAATCAGGCTGAATCCCTCTTCCGATAGTACACGATAGGCATTTTTAATCCCCTCCTTGCGCTTGTTCAGATCTTCTTGTTCCAGTACAAACGCGTCGTATTGTGCATCGGGGAATATCTTTTTGAGCGTCATCAGGCCTGAGGAGCAGAAAGAGGCGATGTGCATCGGAAGGATCTTCTGCAGGACGAACTCGATCTCCACGGGTCCATGAAAATATTCGATGCGGAAGTTGTCGCCGACAAGGGCTTCGAGCTCTTTTGGGGCTTTTTCTCGGCGATGGGGGATAAAGACGATCTTTTTGCCGTGATAGCTGTCGATGACTTTTTGCATGTACGCTATGAACGTCTCTTTGTCAAGAAGGTTGTCCGCCAGGAGGCTCTGCCCGATGAAGTAGACGGTATCGTCTTGTGCCAGATCGCCGAGGTGGGTCGAGAGCAGGTACTCAAAGCGGTTCTTTACGATCTGCTCATCTGCGTAAGGCTGCAGGTCGAAGTAGGTGAAGTAGTTGATGGTGTCACGCATCTGTGTTTTATAGCCGAGCAGGGTAAAACGCAGCTCTTTGAGTTTCTGTTTGAGCGTTCTTTTCGGCTTATTGTTCGGGTTGAAGGCGAATTTGTGCAGGTTCAGCGTCACCATGCCGTCGTCGATGATAAAAAAGGCCTCTTTTTTCATGCTGGCGACCACGGTCTTTTGGATATTGCCCAGGTGCCCCGCAAAAATATAGTCGTACTCAAACTGTTTCAGGTATTTAAGCAGTGCGAGGTACTCTTTGTATTTTGACTGTTTTGAAGCTGAATTGAGGCGGATCACTTCGTCCCATTCGCTGAGAGCGGCAACCTTTTCCGTATGCTCGATACTGCTTTGCGTATCGCCGCTGTAATAGACGATGACGAGGATGTTGTTCTTCGTCTTGAAGTGGGCTTTCGCTTCTATGGCGCAGAGCAGTTGCAGCGGGGAACTGACTAGAAAAAGGTTATGCATCGTATTCCTTTGGCGTGTTAACGGACAAATTTGCTGTTCTCATCGAGCGCATCCAGTAAGATTTTTTGCATCTTCTGTTTATCGTAGCTCTTGAGCAGGCTGTAATCGGCTGTTGCTCTGACCTGGGTCGAGAGGATGCTGTCGGGCATATTCGAAAAAACATAGGTATGTTCGTCGGAGACAATGGCATTGTCGTTCCAGTTGCCTATGAACGCGTAGTCGCGTGCATAGGAGGGGTCTCTCAGGTCAAACCCGTTGGAGTAGCGCTCAGGCGGTGTGGTGACACCGATGTATCGCAGGAGTGTCGGTGCGATGTCCAGCGATGAGCTGAGCTGATCGACAGTGCGATGCTCCCCGTCGGGCCAGCGGATGATGAGCGGAACCTTGACCTGGGCATGGTTATAGGCACTGTTATGCCCGTAGTTGCCATATTCGTAATACTCCTGCCCATGGTCGGAAGTGACGATGATGATCGCATCCTT
>JBFEWT010000162.1:0-3984 GCA_041546225.1 Sulfurimonadaceae bacterium | reverse complement strand
CATGTCGGTGAAGAACAGGGCAAGCCCTACTATGGCGTCTGGGACGGCGACATGCTCTCCTTTCTGGCACAACAGCTCAACAGTGCTCCAGAGCCGTTCATGAGCTTCAGCTTCACCGCCAGCACACATGCCCCGTACTTCAGCCCCGGCGAACAGTGGGAGATCCTGCCCCATGACGAAAACTCCCGAAAAGGCTACCTCAACACCCTCTACTACACCGACGACATGCTGCGCCGCTTCATGGAGAGTGCGAAAAAGCAGCCCTGGTTCGACAACACCCTCTTTATCTTTACCGCCGACCACTGCCTTGGCTACGATGTACGCGGAGAACATATCGCACAGGATGCGGCCATGCTTAAAGACAATGCGAAGCGCATGCTGCCGCGCAACCATATCCCGCTGCTTGTCTATGCTCCGAAGATACTCGCTCCTGCTACTAAAACATTCGTAGGTTCGCACAACGACCTCATGCCTTCGCTTGCGCATCTGCTGGGCTGGGAAACACCCTTTGCATCGCTTGGGCAATCACTCTTCGATGAAGCGGTCGCCTACCGCTCCGCCGTAACCCGGCAGGGCAATGTCATCACCATTACCGACGGCAACGCCTCCGTCAGCCATAATTTCCACACCTTTATGGAGTCCCGGGGCGATGCTAAACGTTTCGAGACGCTGCAGCGGTAGCTGCTCAGCGTAGACACCGTGCAGGCAACCCTGCTCGAAAGCGGAAAATGGGAGCGTAACAAATGAAGATACTGATCATCCTGCCAAACTGGCTTGGCGACGCAGTCATGGCGACGGCGGCTATCGAAGCACTCTGCAGCTGCCATAAAGATGCCCAGCTGACGCTGGTGGGCTCTGCCATCAGCATCGCGGCACTCAAACACCACCCTAAATGCACTGCTTCCTATGTCGATGAGACAAAAAAATCGGGCAACCGCTTCAAAGCGACCTACCGTTTTGCCAAAGAGATCGGCATGCACGACATGGCCATCACCTTCCGCAACCAGCTGCACTCTTCGCTGCTGCTCTACTTTACGGGGACGCCCCTTCGCGCTGCCCGCCGCAGCTGGCATGCGCGTCTCTTTGCCACCCATACCCCTGCGCTTTCACGGGATCTTCACCTCAGCGAACAGTATACGCTCCTGACGCAGTCGCTTTGTGATTCCCAGACACTTCAGGCAGGAAAACTGCAGCTCTACATCCCGCCGCACACCTTTGAACGCCCCACACTCGGTATCAACCCCGGTGCGACCTACGGTTCGGCCAAACGCTGGTACCCCGAACGCTTCGCCGCGGTCGCCGCACAGTTTGCCGACCGCTATGACATCGTCATCTTCGGAGGACCGGGCGAGACGGAGATGGCCGCTGAGATCGAGAGTGCGCTTGGGCAGCAGGGCGTGGCAAATGTAGAGAATATGGCAGGAAAAACGACGATTGAAGAGCTCTGCGCCGCCATCGGCGGGCTCAGCCTCTTTCTCACCAACGACAGCGGTCCGATGCACGTCGCCGCGGCCTATCAGGTGCCCACACTGGCCATCTTCGGCCCGACGCGCCATAAAGAGACCTGCCAGTGGAAGAACCCGAAGAACCTGATCGTCAGGCATGATATCCCGTGTGCACCGTGCATGAAACGCGAATGCCCGCTGAAACATCATGAGTGTATGAAAAGTATTACGTCAGAAGAGGTTGCCGCAGCACTGGAAACAGTGGCTGCAGCGCAATAAAAAAGGTTAAAAGGCGAACTTGAAGCCGAAGTAGGCGGCGTGGTTATAATCGACGTCACCCTGGTTATAGTTCGTGTCGATATGGCGATAGCCCAGCGTGACCTTACCGCGCGGGATAAGTTCGACATCGAAATAGGCACGCGCCTCGATGTAGTTCTGCGCATCTTCCATGGAGAGCACTTCGGGCGAGTAGTAGAACATCCCTCCAAGCTCCATCGGCAGGACCGTATTCCCCGGGATCTTGTAGCCCGCTTCGAATCCGAGCGGAATCGCTGAAAAGTCATTGGAGTTCAGGCGTGTACGAAGCGCTTTGATCCCCATACCGAAGCTCAAACCGCTGCCTACGGCATGTTTCATCAGAAAGTGCGCTTCGGCCATATCCCCGATCTTCTTGACACTGCTGTGTTCTTCGCTGGCATGGATGTAGCGCAGACCTATAAACGTCGTGTCCGGATCTACCGTATCGTTAAACTGTCCCAGGTCGAAGTGGACATTCGCCTCGATATCGTTTTCATTAATATTGACTTCTGCAACGTGCATCGCCATTAGTGACGACACGCTCAGCGCCATCAAACCGATCTTTTTTAACATGAATTTCCCTGAATTTTTTCAATAGTCCTGGTCGTACTTTTACCGTCGACAAACTCGACCAGCTTCAGTTCACCAGCAAATTCGGTTCCAACGACCGCTTTTCCTTCATAGTCACCGCCCTTCACAAGGACATCCGGCGCGATCATCTTGATGAGATCGTGCGGCGTATCCTCTCTAAACGGTACGACATAATCCACCGCCTCCAGTGCCGCAAGGATATAGGCACGGTCCGCTTCGGTATTGACCGGACGGCTTGGCCCTTTCAGGCGGCTGACGGAATCATCCGAGTTGAGGCCGACGATGAGGATATCACCGAAGCTTTTCGCCGTCTGCAGGTACTTGACATGTCCCACATGCAGGATATCGAAACAGCCGTTGGTAAAGACGATACGCTGGCCGGAGGCTCTGCAGCGCTCTACGACCCGCTCTATCTCGTCAAAGCTCTTGATATGCGCATCGGAAGTACTCTGATGCAGGCTCGACTCGTAGATCTCGATCTCGTCAAGTGTCACCGTAGCCGAACCGATCTTCCCGACGACGACAGCAGCCGCATGGTTGGCGAAGCGCGCCGTCTCTTCGATCGTTTTTCCTGCACTCAGGGCGTAGGCGATGGACGCGATCACCGTATCGCCGGCACCGGTGACGTCATAGACCTCTTTGGCAACCGTAGGGAAGCGTTTGACCTCGTTCTCATAGATCGCGATACCGTCTTCTGAGAGGGTGATCATAGAGCGGTCGAGTTCGCAGTTATGCTTCAGCCATACCAGGGCCGCCTGAAGGCTCTCGTCGCTGTTGATGGCAATACCGGTCGCCTCGCTTGCCTCTTTTTTGTTCGGTGTAAGAAGATGTGCACCTTTGTACTTGCTGTAATCTTTGCCCTTTGGATCTGCCAGTACCCGCTTGCCTGCCTCTTTGGCCGTCGTAATGATGCCCTGAGCAAGTCCCGGTGTGATGACGCCCTTTCCGTAATCAGAGAGGATCACCATGTCGTAGCGGAGGATCTCTTTGCGCATCGCCTCAATGATCTTGGCAGCAGACTCGCTGGCAATGGCGTCTTTGGACTCCTTGTCATAACGAAGAATCTGCTGGTTTGAGGCGATAATACGGCTTTTTTTACTGGTCTTGCGACCTTTCTGCGTAATGAGGCCATCGGTCTTTACACCGATGCTCTTAAGCATCTGTGCGAGCTCTTTACCGTTCTCGTCATCGCCGATAACACTGCCCACACTCACCGTCGCACCCAGTGCGATCAGGTTGTTGACAACGTTGCCCGCACCGCCGAGGACCGTGGTCTCTTTGGCGATATCGACCACCTGCACCGGGGCTTCGGGGGAGATGCGCTCGCAACCGCCCCAAAGGTAATGGTCGATCATCATATCCCCGATGACGAGAATGTTTGGCTTGGCCGCTTTGAGTGTCTCCATTATTTGACCTCTTCCTCGTAGAGGCGTTTGATATCGGCGACATACGCCTTGATGCCGTCTTCGAGCTCAAAGCGCGGTTCATACCCAAGCCCTGCTTTCGTCGGTTCAATATCCGCTTCGGTGTGGAACTGGTAACGTCCTACGAACGGGTTGGGGATGTACTCGCATGTCAACGACGTACCGAGCTCTTTTTGGAGGGCATCGACGATGGACTGGAACGAGCGCGCCTTGCCCGTACCGACATT
>JBFEWT010000099.1:0-8228 GCA_041546225.1 Sulfurimonadaceae bacterium | reverse complement strand
TGTTCGCTTTTGGGTGTCATCACAGAGCGCGGTCTCATTGAAAAAGTCTATCTTGAGCACTTTTTGGAAGAGGGCGGGAACTATGCAGATGCCGGGATGCGTGTAGAAACGCAAAACGGCAAGATCATGGTCACTTCTGTTGACCCCTACTTTACGGGCAACCCGTTTAAAACCGGCGATCGCATAATAGGCTATAAGCATAAAAAAGCCAGGAGTGCAGAAGCATTTATGCAGACGACACTCTTTCATAAGCCGGGTGCCTCGGTGAATATTAACGTAGAGCGCGGGGGAGTGGTACGGGAGCTTACGGTAACGCTTCAGCCGCGTTTCGGGGGCGGTCTGATCAGCGATACCTACCTTGAACGTCTGGGCATTAGAATGGACACTAAACTGCAGCTGACCCATATCGAAAACAGGGCGCAAAAACTCGGTTTGCGCACTGGCGACCGCGTATTGCGTCTGAACGGTACCGCTGTCTCATCGCATCAGGAACTCCGTCACGCAGTTTCCAACGCGGGGCAGGGTGCCTCAATGCTTATAGAACGCGACGGTTTCCAGTTCTTTATTGCACTGCCTTGACGGAACTCTAAAGAAAAAATTGGTAAAATTACGTAAAAAATATGGGTATGTATGCAGCAGTTTGAGCGTTTCCTGATCGACAACCTTCCACAGATCGAAAGTTTTCACCCCCATTACGAAGCAGCACTGCAGCAGATGCTGCAAGCAGGCGGCAAACGGTTTCGTCCGGTACTGCTGCTCGGAGTGGTCAAAGCATTCAACCCACTGCTCACAGAGAACGCAAACCACGCAGCGTACGCTATCGAATTGCTGCACACCTATTCGCTTATTCACGACGATCTGCCGACAATGGACGATGCGGATCTGCGCCGCGGCAAACCGACACTGCATAAAAGCTATGACGAAGTGACGGCGGTTCTGGCCGGCGATGCGCTCAATACCTATGCGTTCGAGGTTTTGAGCAAGGCGCCGTTTTCCGACAGGGTCCGTGTGAAGCTGATCCGCGAACTGGCTGTCAACGGCGGTTTAAGCGGCATGGTACTCGGACAGGCTATCGACTGCCACTTCGAGAACCAGCCGCTCACCCTGGAGCAGATCAAGGTGCTGCATATCAACAAGACCGCCAAACTTATCGCCGCATCACTGAAAATGGGAGCGATCATCGCCGGGCAGAAAGCGCTGGAGATGCCGCTGTATGACTTCGGCATCAAGCTGGGGCTGCTTTTCCAGGTGCAAGACGATATCCTCGATGTGACACAGAGCGATGAGGAAGCGGGCAAGACGACCAACAACGATACGGACAAAAACAGTTTTGTCACCCTGTTGGGACTTGAAGGGGCACTGCATGAGGCTGATACACTGGCTGATGATTTGAGCGAACAGATGAAAAGTTTTGACGAGAACCTGCGCAGCGAGCTCTCGCCAATACTTGAAAAATATATTAACAGACATAAATCTTAGAAGGACAAACAATGGGTAATGAGATGAGACAAAAAATGGCCGATACCATCCGCTTTCTTGCAGCGGATATGGTACAAAAAGCGAACTCGGGCCATCCGGGCGCACCGATGGGTCTGGCGGATATCGCCGTAGTGCTCGGCGAACACCTGAACCACAATCCGAAGAACCCTAAATGGCTCAACCGCGACCGCCTGGTCTTCTCCGGCGGGCACGCGACAGGTCTGATCTATTCACTTTACCACCTATGGGGGTATGACCTCTCCCTTGAGGATCTCAAGCAGTTCCGCCAATTTGATTCCAAGACACCGGGCCATCCGGAGTACGGGCATACCGACGGTATCGAGATCACGACGGGTCCGTTGGGTCAGGGTGTCGCCAATGCAGTGGGATTTGCGATGGCGTCAAAATACAGCGCAAACCTGCTTAACTCTGAGACAGCGGCGCTGATCGACCATCATGTCTACTGCCTCTGTGGCGACGGCGACCTTGAAGAGGGTGTCAGTTACGAGGCATGTTCGGTCGCGGGACACAATGCGCTTGATAACCTGATCGTTATTTATGATTCAAACCGCATTACGATCGAAGGTTCGACGGACCTGAGCATCAGCGAAGATATTCGCGGCCGTTTTGAGTCCCAGAACTGGGATGTTCTGCAGGTAGACGGCCACAATTTCGACGAGATCGATGCGGCTATCACCGAAGCGAAGACGAAGAGCAAGCCGTGCCTTATCATCGCGGATACGACCATTGCCAAGGGTGCGGACAAGATGGAGGGTTCACACCACTCCCACGGTGCACCGCTGGGCGATGACGAGATCGCAAGTGCCAAGCGCAAGGCGGGCTTCGATCCGGAAAAAACATTCCACATCGATGAAGACGTACTGGCACGCTTCCGCTGTGCGATCGAGAAGGGTGACCTTTGCGAGCGCGAATGGAACCACCGTCAAAAAGAGCTGCCGCTCTCCGAGCAGAACGAAGCGCTTGAGCAGCTGCTCAATCCGGACCTCTCTCGCATCCAGTGGCCGGAATTCGATAAAGCCGATGCGACGCGCAACACCAACGGCCAGATCCTCAACGCAATCGCCAAAGCGCTCCCGGGTTTCCTGGGCGGTTCGGCTGACCTTGGACCATCGAACAAGACGGAACTCAAGGGTATGGGTGATTTCCCGCGCGGCAAGAACATCCACTTCGGTATTCGTGAACACTCCATGGCATCGATGACCAATGCCATGGCACTCTACGGACCGCTTAAGCCGTTTAACGCGACGTTCTTCGTCTTCAGCGACTACCTTAAGCCTGCTGCACGTATCGCGGCACTCAGCGGTATTCAGACCTTCTTCGTCTGGACGCACGACAGTATCGGTGTCGGCGAAGACGGCCCGACGCACCAGCCTATCGAGCACCTGAGCCAGTTCCGCGCACTGCCGAACTTCTATGTCTTCCGCCCGGCGGACGGCAATGAGAACGTTGCATGCTGGAAGCAGGCACTGGCAATGGAGAAAGCGCCGTCGGCGTTCGTCTGTTCGCGCCAGAACCTGCCGTTGCTGCCGAATGCACCGATTAAAGGCTCTGTCGCCAACGGCGGTTATCTGCTGCTTGAAGAGGCTGATGCAACGGTGACGTTGATGGCTTCGGGTTCAGAAGTGGGTCTGGCGATGGACGTCAAGACGAAACTGGCTGAAAAAGGCGTGAAGGCAAACGTTGTCAGCGTTCCGTGTTTCGATCTTCTGGTCGAACAGGATGCGGCGTATATCGCAAGTATCATCAAGCCTGAAACGAAAAAGGTGGCGATCGAGGCGGCCAGCGGTATGGAGTGGTACCGCTTTGCCGATGAGGTTGTCCGCATGGAGAGCTTCGGTGCGAGTGCTCCGGCCGGAAAGCTCTTTGATAAGTTCGGTTTCAATGCCGAAACGATCGCCAATACGCTGGCGTAACCGCAACAAACTATATCTGCGTTATAATTCTTCATACGGCTGCCCTGTTCCCGGGCGGCTTCTGACCTGAGTATTTGCCTTTTTAGCATACAATCCATTTAGAACAGAAGGTGGGTATAGTGTCTAAAATTGAACGATTGAAGAGAATGAAAAGGGTTCGGTAAATGTTAAAGAATTCACTGCTTGATTTTTTAAAAAAAGAGTCTGCTACCGGCATTTTATTGATCATAGCCACACTGTTTGCGATGATGATGGCGAACTCGCCGCTTAATGCGCTGTATGCGCACTTCACTGAACTTCCCGTCGTCGTCAGTTTTGGCGAGTTTGCGATTGCAAAACCGCTGCTGCTGTGGATTAATGACGGCTTGATGGCGATCTTCTTCTTTATGGTCGGCCTTGAGATCAAACGCGAGATTATCGAAGGTGACCTGAGCGATCGAAAAAAGCTCGCGTTGCCTGTTTTTGCAGCCATCGGCGGGATGTTGCTCCCGGCACTTATCTACATCGGGTTCAACTGGGATGACCCGGCGGCGATGAGCGGCTGGGCTATTCCCGCTGCCACTGACATCGCGTTTGCGCTGGGCATCCTTTCCCTGCTGGGCAAACGTGTACCGACGAGCCTGAAGGTCTTTTTGTTGGCGCTGGCGATCATAGATGACCTTGGTGCCATCATCATTATCGCGCTCTTTTATACTTCGTCGCTCTCGTTAAGCTCATTGGCGATCGCAGCGGTTATGATCGCGCTGCTTATCTTTATGAACCGCGGCGGCGTGACCAATAATACCCTCTATGTGCTTGTCGGTACTATTCTATGGCTGGCAGTGCTTAAATCGGGTGTGCACGCGACGCTTGCCGGTGTCGTTCTGGGGCTCTGCATCCCGCTTTTAAACAATAAGAAGAGTTTTCATGAGTTGGAACATTCACTCCATACGCCTGTCAACTTTTTCGTCCTTCCGCTCTTTGCATTTGCCAATACGGGCGTCTCTTTTGGGAATATCACGCCGCGAGACATTGGAGATTCGGTGACGCTCGGTATCATCTTCGGGCTCTTCCTCGGCAAACAGCTGGGGATCTTTATCTTCAGTGCACTGGCCGTCGCACTGCGCGTCGCATCGCTTCCCTACGGTATGCATTGGGCGCATCTTTACGGTGTGGCAATACTCAGCGGTGTAGGCTTTACCATGAGTCTCTTTATCGGTTCGCTTGCTTTTGAGTGTACCGGGGGTGCCTGCTTCGACCTTGTGGATGAACGTATCGGGATTCTTGTGGGGTCGCTGTTGTCGGGAGTGGCGGGCTTTATGTTCTTGAAATACGTGTTTGATAAAGAAGAGCGAAAGAGGCTTGCCGACGCGCAGGAGTAGTCGTACCCCGCAGCTGCTAAATGACCGAAGCCATCAGCAGGTTGACGGTGATGGTGATATCTTTGATATCTTTAAGGTCTTTCTCCATAAACGCATCGATCTGCAGTTTGATGCGTTCAAATGCCTCTTTCTCGTTGGCGATGTAGTTGCCAAAAGCTTTGTCCGGGCTCTCGTCTATGCGTTGAAATGCCAGGACTTTCTGCGTATAGTGCACGACGATGAACTCTACGAACTGCAGTACCTGCCGGCGCAGGACAAGGTCGCTCGGCGTTGGGACATCTATTTCGTCGAGTGACGAGATGATGTCAAGGATTTTAAACTCATTGACGACCAGAAAGAAAATAGTCGCGACATCGTTGAACGAGTGATGCGTATTCTCTTTGATCATGATCACCGCGACGGCGAAACGAAGGTATTCGATGGCGCCAAAGAAGTGGTTGAAGCTGTCATTAGCCTCTATAATCACACGCGGCTTGGTATTGTTGATGTTGTTTAGGATCTCGAAGAGCTGATCTTTATAGTCAAGGATGTGGGCAGCATCGATCTGGTATTCGTTCAGGTACTTCACCATCCATCGCGCACTGAAATTCAAAGAGTGCTCGATCTCGTTAAGCAGCGTATATTGGAGTTTGACCGGCATGGCGTAGTCTTGGCGGAAGATCTCATGGCGGATATCGTTGGCACCGAAGAGGTGATTGCTGATGAGGTAGGATTTGATCTTTACAAGGAACTTTTCATCTCCGAGTTTTGTGTAGTCGCTGATGAACGTAACCCCCTGGAAGTTTATCAGCGTGTCTGCGATGACGGTGGCGATGATCTCCCGGCGCAGCGGATGATGCAAGATCTCATGCTCATAAACACCGACGAATGATTTCGGGAAGTATTTGTACAGGAACTGTACGGCAAAGGTCTCATCGAGCAGTTTGGAGCGGATCAGCAGGTTCTTGATGAAGATCTTGGCATACGAGAGCATGGAGCAGAGTACCGGACGGACGATGCGGTTCTCTTTGGTGATGATATCGCGTATATTCTCATTTTTGGGGATATGAAAGTCACGGCGTTTGAAGACGGTGACTTCACGCTCGAGTATCTCGATAGTCGTAATAAAGTCATCGAGGTAGTGCTGGCTGAGCTGTTCGTCGCGGGAGACGGCAAGTGATTGGCGATAAGTGCTCCAAAGGACCATATTGACGACCTGATCCGTCAGGCTCTGAAGGTTTTTGCGGCTCTCCTCTTCGCTTAGAAGCCCTTTGTCGCTGATGGTGTGAAGCAGGATCTTCAGGTTGACCTCGTGGTCGGATGTATCCACGCCGGCGGCGTTGTCAAGACCGTCAAGGTTGATCTTGCCTCCGCCGAGCGCAAACTCGATACGCGCTTTGTGGGTAAAACCGAGGTTTCCTCCCTCGCATACGACATTCGCCCGCAGGTCCGAGGCGTTGACGCGGACCGCTTCGTTCTGCTTGTCGCCCAGGTCGAGGTCGCTCTCGTCGGAACTTTTGACATAGGTACCGACACCGCCGTTGAAGAGAAGGTCCACTTTCATACAGAGCAGCTTTTTGATCAGCTCTTCGCCATTCATCACTTTTTTGCTGCTGCCGATCATCTTTCCGATTTCAGGAGAGAGCTCAATCGCTTTGTCGCTGCGCAAAAAGACACCGCCGCCTTTGGATATAAGGCTTCGATTGTAGTGGTTCCAGCCGCCCTCTTTGGCGAAAAAGAGGCGTTGACGCTCTTCGTAAGCGCTCATAGGGATGGGGTCGGGATCGATAAAGATCTCTTTATGCGATACGGCGGCAAGGAGTTTGAAGGCTTTGGAGCCGAGCATGCCGTTTCCGAAGACATCCCCGCTCATCGAGCCTATGCCTACGACGGTAATAGACTCTTTATCGGGGTTGAGCCCCTGTTCGATAAAGAAGCGTTTCGTCGACATCAGCGCACCTTTCGCGGTTATGCCGAGGTCTTTATGCCCGAAACCGTTGGAGCCGCCGCTCGCAAATGCATCGCCGAGCCAGTAATTGCGCTCCAGGGAGATCTGATTGGCGACATCGCTCATGGAGGCGGTCCCTTTGTCGGCGGCAACGACAAAGTAACTGTCATCTTCGTCGTAGGCGACAATCTGTTTATCGCGGACGACCTTGCCATCAATGACATTGTCGACGACATCGAGCAGGTTGTGGATAAAGTTTTGATAGATCGAGACGAAATACGCTTTGCTGACCTCATGCAGCGGCTTGTGAATAACAAAGCCGCCTTTCGCCCCGTCGGGGATAATAATGGAGTTTTTCCCCTCCTGGGTGATCATGAGTGATTTGACTTCTTCACGGTAATCCTCATGACGGTCGCTCCAGCGCAGACCGCCCCGGCTTACGCGGCTCATTCTCAGGTGAATCCCGCTGAACTCCGGGTGATAGACAAAGGTCTCGAGGTGCGGCTGCAGCCCTTTGAGGTTTTCGGCAAACACTTTCGTATCTATTTTGAAGGCGATTGCTTCGCGCGGGAAAAAGTAGTTTGTGCGTAAAACAGCCTGCAGCATCGCATAGACCAGTTTAAGGATCTTGTCGTCCATGATGTCAGGAACGGATTTTATCTCCTCTTCTATGAGGGGTTCGATCTCTTTGAGACGCGTGGCGCGTTTTTTGAGTGACGGGTCGAACCGTGCGGTGAAATAGTGCAGAAAGAGGCTGGCAAGCTGGTCGTGGCGGGTGAAGGTGTGTATGATCGTCTCATGGTTGATCGATACGATGGATTGATTGACATACTCTACGATAGCCCGCAGCAGCATCACCTGGCGCAGTGAGAGGTTCTGTTTATAGACGAGCGAAAAGAGGGAACATTGCGAGTAGATGGCTCCTTTGAGGGCGTCGCTGATGATCTGCTCGATATTTACGCGTGCCTTTTCAAGCTGCCGGCTGTTCTCCAGGTCAAGATTAAAACGGTTGATATGGACCGTGTTGTCTTGATGCGCGATGGTATAGGTGACTTCATCGATAACCGTAAAACCGAAGTTGGAAAGTATGGGTGTTATGGCAGAGAGGTAGAGCATCTGCGTCGCGTAGATCTTGATGGAAGCGGGTGTCTTCGTGCAATCGATCCGCGTAACGATAGAGGCGTCGAGGACCTCATTAAAAAGTTCAGGGGTGATGGAGAGGTCGTCTTTGGTCAGAAGCTGGGAACATATGGTATTGAAATCGTTTGAACTTGGCATTTTGACTCCTTCGTTTACATGCTCTTTTCAGGGAGTTTAGCATCTTTTATATAAGAGGCCTTTGCTGGTTGTAAGATGCCGATCAGCGTTAAATGTTTTCGGAGGGTTTGCCGAAAAAATAACCTTGGCCGTAGACGACCCCAAGAGAATGCAGCATATTGGCGATTTGCTCATCTTCAACGAATTCTGCGATGGTCTGCATCCCGAGATTGTGTGCATAATCGACAATGGTCTTGACGGTCTGCAACC
>JBFEWT010000140.1:0-4777 GCA_041546225.1 Sulfurimonadaceae bacterium | reverse complement strand
TTTTATAAGTATTTAAAAAGGTATTTTTACATTTTTTTGTCGCCAAAAAGTCAACAAAACCTCCCAATGCAGGAAAAGAGCGCTTTATTGCAGATTTGCAGATTATATAGAGATTCAGTGATAATATTAATTGAAAAAATTGACCATTTATTGACATCGTCATGCCATAATGTATTAAATGCTATTAACAGAAGTGATGCAAGTCGATGATTGATCAGATTAAAATGATTCTTAGAAATGTCAATCTGCTCTATATCGAAGGGGAGTCTGATAAACAGTTTTCTGTCAGGACATTGCTTCAGCTGTTATGCGAAAACGTCTATATAACGCACGACTTGACTGATGCGATGCAACAGTGTAACCGTATTAAGCCCGAGATCGTAGTGATCGATGTAGGAACGTCGGAATTCGACGGCGTTGCGTTTATCAAAACACTGCGTGAGAGCAACAGGGCCTGTGCACTCCTTGTCCTATCAAATACACTGCTCGAGCTTGCCGCATTGAAAGGGCTTGTGCAGCAGACACTTGTCAAGCCTTTTGAATCGGCGGCATTTGTCTCAGGCCTGCAGGCGTGCGCGGAACACCTTGTCGAACATGAGTACCTCAATTTCCCTTTCCGCAAACCGCTCTATTTTGACGACGTATTCGGTGTCCTCTACCTCAATGGCGAACATGTCCATCTGACGCCGAAAGAAAAAAAACTCATTAAGCTGCTCTACAAAAACCGCCACCGTACCGTGACCTATTCGGAGATCGAGAACTATGTATGGGAAGATCAGTCCATGAGCATGGGTTCGCTCAAGTCCATCGTAAACAAGATCAGGACCAAGGCCGGTTATTCAAATATGATAAGAAACTACTCAAATGAAGGCTATAAGCTGACCATGGATGTCACAGGGGAGACGCTCAAAGAGTCCGAGTAGGGTCTGCTGCATTTTAGCGGTGCATTGATGACATATGCTACAATGGAACAAATAAAATTGTTCGGAGCCGACTATGTCACAGCAAGAAGAACTTCACCATAAGATTTTTTACCCGAGTCGCACGTTAAGTGCCGAGTCACGCATAAAGAACATGTGTGAGTATGATGATCTGCAACGATGGGCTACCGAGGATTACGAAGGGTTCTGGGATCACTTCGCCAAAGAGAAAATAGAGTGGATAGAACCTTACCATACGGTACTCGATGAGAGTGATGCGCCGTTTTACAAATGGTTTGACGGCGGTAAGCTCAATGTCTCTTACCAGTGTATCGACCGTCATCTGGCCACGCGCAAGAACAAGGCGGCGATCTTGTTCGAAGGCGAACGCGGCGATGTCGAGGTCATTACCTACGGCGAACTTTCCAACCGCGTCAACCGTACGGCAAACCTGCTGAAAAACCGTTTCAACATCCAAAAGGGCGACCGAGTCGTCATGTATATGCCGATGATCCCCGAAGCGGCGATCATGATGCTGGCGTGTGCGCGCATCGGGGCGGTACACTCGGTCGTGTTCGGCGGGTTCTCTTCCGAGGCGATCCGCGACCGCGTCAACGACGCAAGCGCTAAACTGGTCGTCACGGCAGACGGTGCATGGCGCCGCGGAAAGCCCTACCTGCTCAAACCGGCGGTGGATGCCGCTCTGGAAAAGGGGTGCGACTCCATCGAAGCGGTGCTTGTCGTACGCCGTAACCATGAAGAGATCGCTATTATCGAAGGGCGCGACCATATCTACAACGATCTTATCGATGCCGAGTCCAATGTCTGCGCACCGGAACCGATGGAGTCAGAAGAGCCTCTTTTCCTGCTCTATACTTCCGGTTCGACGGGCAAACCCAAAGGAGTACAGCACTCCCAGGCAGGGTATATCCTCTGGGCACAGATGAGTATGGAGTGGGTCTTTGACGTCAAAGAGAACGACATCTACTGGTGTACGGCAGACGTGGGATGGATCACGGGGCACACCTATATCGTCTACGGGCCGCTGGCTATGGGGGCGACGACGGTGATGTTCGAAGGGGTTCCTGTCTATCCGGATGCGGGGCGCTGGTGGAAGATGATAGATGAACACAAGATCAACCAGTTCTATACCGCGCCCACGGCTATCCGCATGCTGCATAAAGTCGGTCCCCATGAGGCGGAGAAGTACGATATGAGTTCGCTCAAAGTCCTCGGCACCGTGGGCGAACCGATCGATCCCGATGCATGGCTCTGGTACTACGATGAAGTGGGCGGAAGCAACTGCCCCATTGTCGATACCTGGTGGCAGACGGAGACGGGCGGACACATCATCTCGCCGTTGCCGGGAGCGACGCCGATCGTACCGGGATGTGCGACGACGCCATTGCCGGGCATCATGGTCGAAGTGATGGATGAACAGGGGAACCCGACGCCGGTCGGGGAGAAGGGGCTGCTCTGCATTACCCGCCCTTGGCCCTCCATGATACGCACCATCTGGGGCGATCCGGAACGTTTCAAGAAGTCCTACTTCGGCGACTGCAAGAAAGACGGCAAGCCGGTCTACTTCTCCGGTGACGGCGCGATGGTGGACGAGAAGGGCTACATCACCATTACCGGGCGTACCGACGATGTCATCAATGTCTCGGGCCACCGCATCGGCACGGCGGAGGTCGAGTCGGCGATCGGCGAGCATGAGAACGTGGCGGAGTCTGCCGTTGTGGGGCGTCCTGACGAGATCAAGGGCGAGAGCCTGCTGGCGTATGTCATCGTCAACCACGAAGGCGATTTTGATAAAGAAGAAATGGGCAGGGAGATCAACAGGGTCATCACGGCGGAGATAGGGCCGTTTGCCAAGTGTGACCGTTTTGTCTTTGTCCCGGGGCTTCCAAAGACCCGTTCGGGCAAGATCATGCGCCGTATTCTGCGCTCTATCGCCAAAGGCGAAGCGATCACGCAGGATACCTCTACGCTTGAAGATCCGGCAGTGGTCGAGATGATCGTCAAGGCGTACAACGGCTGAGCATCCTGCTCGGCACTAACAATATTTACCGTTTTATGGTATAATTCTTACAGTTGTTCAAAACTTCAACAGTAATGTGTCTAAAAACCATTACCTTTTCAGATACTCTTCTTAATAGTGACTCTGCAATTAATCCGTGAACAGATCTACAGATATCGACACGAATAGAACATATTATTTTTGAAATACGGCACGCTATTTGCTTGACAGGCACTGTGTGCACGCTCTGACAACACTCTATATTATTGAAAGGAAAATCAGTATGAATGAAACAATGAAACTTATCATCAGCCAGCGTTATGTTAAAAAGACAGGCGGCAGTGTGGCATCTTTGGAAGATCTCCACGGCAACAATGTTCTGGTAAAAAGCGAAAACGGCATGATCGAAATGATCGCCATCGAAAACTTCAAGCGTCTCTATACAATGGCATTGGCTCTTTAATCACTCTCTTTGAGAGTCGAGACTCCATGCAATAACCTTCCTCTTTCCAACGTTTCAAAACACAAAATCAAAACATTTAAAGCAATCTAAAACATCCGCTGCGTTATACTTTCGGTTATATTTACACCAAGGCATTTGTATGGAACTATGTGTTGCACTGGACCTTCCGACTATGGAAGAGAACCTTGAGCTTGTCGAAAAGATCAAAGCGTACCCTGTCTGGTTGAAAGTGGGACTGCGCTCCTATATCCGCGACGGAAAACCCTTCATCGAAGCCATTAAAGCGATCAACCCCGATTTCAAGATCTTTCTTGACCTTAAACTCTATGACATCCCCAATACGATGGCCGATGCGGCCGAGTCCATCATGGGGCTGGGTGTGGATATGTTCAATGTTCATGCCTCCGCAGGAAAAGTAGCGATGAGCACGGTCATGGAACGCCTGGCCAAGTATGAAAAGCGTCCGCTCGTCCTGGCGGTAACAGCTTTGACCTCGTTTGACGAAGCGGGTTTTGAAGCGGTCTACGGCGAAGGGATAGCCGCAAAAGCGGATGCATTCGCCAAAGACGCGCATGAGAGCGGTCTTGACGGTGTTGTGTGCAGCGCTTTTGAGAGCGCTTCCATTAAAAACATCACCTCTGACGCGTTTGTGACATTGACACCGGGCATTCGCCCTTTCGGTGAAGACGCAGGCGATCAGCAGCGTGTCGCCACAGTTGAAACGGCACATGAACAGCGTGTCGACTTTATCGTCGTCGGACGCCCCATCTATAAAGCCGAAGACCCCGCTGCAGTGGTGGAGAAGATCGTAACCAAACTGTAGCCCGGTCAGTTTTTCGGTAATCGCCTGCTCTAAATCTCTTATATATAGGAATAAGAGCCGAATAGGGATTGCTGCCAAAGCTTTGTAAAGTGGAATACCGGTTGCTTTACATGGGAGACCTCACTGTAAGGAGAGCCCATGAAAGCGATTAGGGAAAAAGTAGACATTGTCGTCAAACTCAAAGAGAAGATCGCCGAAGCGAGAGAACATAACGACGCTCTGGCAAAGCAGCTGCAGAAACTTCTTGACTCCATTTTGGCCGATCAGAGGCCAACTTCTGCCATCTGAACAAAAAGGCTGTTAATTCGGCCTTTTTTTAAGTTGGATATTATCTACAGGGAAGTATAATCACATTCTCTTTTCAAACGGATAGGTGGGTGAGCTGGCTGAAACCACATCCCTGCTAAGGATGCGTACTGGTAACGGTACCGAGGGTTCGAATCCCTCCCTGTCCGCCACTTGAAATTTTAAACTCCCAAATCATTAACTACCTATTTAAAACCATTTAGCCAAATGAAATACATATGATCGTTTTGAACGCGCCCTACAGA
>JBFEWT010000016.1:0-27297 GCA_041546225.1 Sulfurimonadaceae bacterium | reverse complement strand
GTTCGCACTCCTTACCGTTGCAGTGTGCGCTTGATGGCAGCTGGTACAGAGCATCTGACCGTTGTCAAGCAGATCGCTTATCTTTTCTGCATCATGCCACTCCCCGTCCAACGGGGTTTCCATCGGTTTGAGCGATGAAGAGCCTGCGTTCAGATAGTTCACGAAGATAGGGTGCTGAGAGAGGTTTAGCGGATTCTCGGGTGCAACGCAGCAGGGGTTTCGGACACTCTCGGTCATGACGCCGTTGTGGCAATCGAGACAAACGTATGAAACGGCTGTAATGTTTACGTCATGCGTGTTGCTAATATGACAGTTGTGGCACAGCGGATCGTCGTTGGGAAACTCCTGCGAAAAATCGGCGGTATGCATATTGGAATCGGCATAAAGAAGAGAAGAGAGCAGCAGCATGGAAAAAAAATGAACGGATAGGGCGTTTTGCATCAAAATCCTTTTTCTCATAGTCGAAAAGCAGCGGGAATTTTTTATTGTAGGCTAAAAGAGAAAAAAATGCAAATAGCGCGCTTACGGATTAATATCCGCTCAGGTAATAACCGACACGGTAGCGCACAAGCGTCTTCTGCTGGGGACGTGGGTATTTGCTGTATGCGTATTCGATGGTCTCTTTGGTGGTATCATCAAGCAGATAGAACTTGCTGCGTTTGATGAAATGCAGGTCCGAAATATCGCCGTTAGGGTGAAGATAGAACTCGATGATGTTCTGGTCGTTCACGCGAAGGTCTCTGGGGATGTTTACCCTGGCGATGCGGTTTAGTACACCCTGAGTGATGCGTCGCATGATCTCCTGGTTGTCCATCAAGTACTTCTGCTCGCCCTCCGTCAGTTTTCCGAACTCCTCGCCGTAGAGCTCTTTCAGGTTTTGACTGATGAGGCTGTCACGTTTTTTGGAGTGTTTTTCTCCCTCTGTGCTCTTATGGATCGTTGTCTGTTTGCTCAGAAGCGAATAGAGCTTTGCATGCTCTTTGGGCGTGTCGGCTTTTTCGGGAGCTTTTTCAGGCAGGGGTATATGCGACTCTTTTTGCGGCAGCGGTTTTGTCTTGGGGACCTCTACGGCTTTTGGCGGCTTGCTTTGAGGCGAAGGCTCATTGATCGTTTGGCGGTTCGGTTCAACCGGCTTGGGCTCTTTGGGCGGCGTATAGGTCTCAAACTCCTTCACCAGCTCTTTGAGCTGCCTTCCTTTGGGCATAGGGGGCGCGACTGCGGGTGTTTGAGCTTTGTTTTTTACCGGAGCCTCTTTGGCCGCTTTTGGCTGCTCTTTCAGCGAGACCTTGATACGGTGCTCTTTCTCCTCCTCTTCCTGAGGTTTATACTCCGCCATAAGCAGCGTCAGCAGCCAGAAAAAGAGGATCAGGACAAGATGGAAGAGGATGGCGATAAGCAGCGCGGCACGAGATCGGTTCATATGTTCCTGTTATATTACAGATGTATCACAACATCAAAAGCTTGGGCCATTATAGCAGAACAGTGTTAATCGTAATTGGGTATAATGGCAAAAAAAATTTAGGGACTCATATGGCAATTACTGCATCTCTTAAAGCATTTGAAGAAGCTCAGGAACTAATTCCCGGTGGTGTCAATTCACCGGTACGCGCGTTTAAAGGCGTCAACGGAACTCCGCGTTTTATTGAAAAAGGCGAGGGTGCTTACCTTGTCGACGTGGACGGGAACCGTTATGTGGACTACGTTCAGAGCTGGGGGCCGCTGATCTTCGGTCACCGTGACGAGACGATCGAAAATGCTGTTATTGATGCCGTAAAAAACGGTCTGAGTTTCGGTGCACCGACGACAGTCGAAACAGAGCTGGCGGCACTGGTCTGCTCCATCTTCGACTCCATAGAGAAGATCCGTTTTGTCAGCAGCGGCACCGAAGCGGTTATGAGCGCTATCCGTCTGGCGCGCGGTTTTACCGGCAAAGACGACATCGTGAAGTTTGAAGGGTGTTACCACGGGCACAGCGACGCGTTGCTGGTACAGGCAGGTTCCGGCGCAGCGACATTCGGCAACCCGAGCTCTCCGGGCGTACCGGCGGATTTCACGAAACATACGCTTCTGGCAAAATACAATGACCTTGAGAGTGTCAAACGCTGTTTCGAGCAGAGCGACAACATCGCCTGTATCATCATTGAGCCTATCGCGGGCAACATGGGGCTTGTCCCGGCGGACAAAGAGTTCCTTGCCGCACTGCGCAAACTCTGTGACGAAAACGGTGCACTGCTTATCTTTGATGAAGTGATGAGCGGCTTCAGAGGGACTTTCCACGGTGCAGAGAGCATAACCGGCACAAAACCCGACCTGGTAACCCTGGGCAAGGTCATCGGCGGGGGTATGCCCGTAGGCGCCTTCGGCGGCAGACGTGACGTGATGGCATGCCTCTCCCCGGAAGGCCCAGTCTATCAGGCGGGTACGCTCAGCGGCAACCCGGTAGCCATGGCTGCGGGTATGGCGGCAGTCGGGAAGCTGAAGACGCATGCACGTGTCTACGCTACGCTTGAAGCGCGTGCAAAACGCCTTGTAGAAGGGATGAAAGAGGCTGCGCAGAAACATAACATCCCGCTTCAGATCGATGTACGCGGCTCGATGTTCGGTTTCTTCTTTAACGATAAGCCGGTAAAGAACTTTGACGATGCCGCTGCTTCGGACCTTGAGCGTTTCGCCAAGTTCCACGGCGCAATGCTCGATGAAGGCTTCTACTTTGCCTGTTCGCAGTTCGAGACAGGCTTTATCTGTACGGCGATCACCGATGAGATGATCGAAGAGACCATCGCTGCCGCCGACCGAGTCTTTGGGACACTGTAGTAATGAAAGAGAATGAACAAAGCGAAGTGAACCCTGCTCACGAAGATACTAACATGCAGGGGGAGAAACCGCGTCTGAAACCGGTCATCGAAGGTGCCGAGAGCCTCTCCCTTGGCATCTCCATGGTTGTTGCCGTACTTATCGGCGTGGGTATCGGCCTGGGACTTAAAAACCTTTTTGATATCGACTGGCTCCTGTGGATAGGTGTCGGTATCGGTATCGCCGCAGCGTTTGTCAATGTCTACAAGGTGTATTCAAAACAGTACAAAGAGTTTGAAGAACTGGCCAAAGACCCAAAATACAACTTTAAAGAGTATCTCAATAAAAAAGATGATGACGACGATGATGACGAGGCTGCGAAACACTATTAGGATCTTTGCCGTTGCGCAGCTGCTCGTAGCAGCTTTATGGCTGGTCTCTTTTGAGTTCTTTATAAACTTCGAAGTGGCATTTTTGAGTGCCTTCCTCATAATGCTCGGTTCGATGTACAGCTACAGCAAACTGGTGCAGCAGCGCGTGGCCGGCTATGAGGGAGTCAACGAGGATGACCTGATCGAGAAGATCGATGACCCTTACGATCTTTATGATGATACCCCTGTGGGCGAAGCGGACGAAGAGGCGGACCTGAAGAGTGTCGTCAAAGAGGAGAAAAAACGGCTGAAGGGGAAGGGCGTTAAAAACCTGCAAAAGAGCGCTCCTGCAGTCGTCTCCATCTACCGGATGATCCCCTATGCGCTGCTTGTATTTGGCTTTGTGGGACTGCAGAACAACCAGATGCTCTCGCTTTTTCCCTACCTTACCGGACTGGGCTTCGGAATAGCGGTCAGCTTTTTCTCCGCCAAGGGCCTTTTTACGCAAAAGCAGTAAACGCTTGCAGGATGCGGCGTTTCACCTCACAATGAGACTCTCCTAAACGTATATTTCTATTTCAAGATCATTGGAATGTTGATGGTGACCTCTGTGCTTTTTATCTCGCAGAACAGGTTGTTGTCATCGGCAAGTGCCGTTATCTCTGAAGTGCGCTTTGCATCAAAATGATCTGAAGATACCCTGATGGAGAAGAGCGAGTACTTCTCCCCTTCGTATTTGATATGTTCACCGACACGGAAAAAGAGGTGCGTATTGATGTCTTCAGAAGGTTTCATAGCGGTGTAGATTTTATTTAACAGTTTGATGAAGCGGTTGGCATGCAGGCGTATCTCCGGAATGGTCGGGTCAAGCTCTTTGGTGTAGTTGGTCTCTGTCCCGATGGAGTTCGTACTGATGCAGAGGTCTATAAGGGTATAGATGTTGACCAGTTCGCCCGTAGGCTTGGGTTTGGTGAACTTGAATGTCGGCGACTGATAGAAACGCACACCGATCTCCTCTTCATTCTCATACCCGACCGTGATGCCGAAAAGTTTGAAACGGCCGAACTCAAGGTCCAGAAAAGTCGTTTTAAAACCGAAAGAGGCGCTGGCGTAGGTCGTGGCTATTTCAAAGAGTGTCGCCGTGTCGGTCGCACCCAGAAGGTACTGGGCTTCTGCGTTGAGAGAGATGATCTTGCCGTTGGCACTGAAGAGGATAAAAGGGTTGTAGTCGTATTCGATCCACTGCTGTTCGAAGGTCATTATTCCTCGATATAGTTCTTCAGTTTACGTCCGACTTTAGGGTGCTTGAGTTTTTTAATGGCACTGGATTCGATCTGGCGGACGCGTTCACGGGTAACGCTGAGCTCTTTACCGATCTCTTCAAGAGTACGGTCGCTTTCATCGTCCATAATACCGAAGCGCATTTTGATGACCGCTTTTTCACGTTCGTTAAGCTGCTCAAGAACACCTTCGATCTGCGCTTTGAGGTCATCTTTCAAAATAGCGTCAGAAGGCGAAAGGGATGCTTTGTCTTCAATGAAGTCACCGAAACGTCCATCTTCCTCGTTACCGATAGGTGCTTCAAGAGAGATAGGCTCTTTGGTGATCTTGATGACGTTCTTGACTTTCTCGACACTCAGGCCGACTTCTTCCGCGATCGCATCTACATCCGGCTCTTTGCCGTGCTCCTGCAGGTATTTACGCATGATCTTGTTGATACGGTTGATGGTCTCGATCATGTGAATAGGGATACGGATGGTACGTGCCTGGTCGGCGATGGCACGGCTGATAGCCTGACGGATCCACCATGTAGCATAGGTAGAGAACTTGTACCCTTTTTGGTACTCGAACTTGTCGACGGCTTTCATCAGGCCGATATTGCCCTCCTGGATAAGGTCAAGGAACGGAAGACCGCGGTTGGTATAGCGTTTTGCGATAGAGACGACAAGACGAAGGTTTGATTTCGCCATGCGCGTCTTTGATGCTTCAGAGATCGCTTTTCCGCGTTTGATCTGCTCAAGGATGTCGAAGAGCTTTTCCGGTTCCATATCGAAGCCGTCTTTTGACGCCTCTTTGGTCTGGATAAGCTTTTTGATCTCCATATAGGTACTGACCATCGTCGCTTCGGGAACTTTCAGGGCGATCTCTTCTTTGGTCAGGTCGCAGATGTTGCCCAGGATCTCCTGGTGATTTTTCTTGAGGGTGTCATTGAAGAGCGGGAGTTTGTATTCAAGACGCTTCAGCTCTTTGTCAAAGCCTTCGTCACTCTTGAGTGCGGTCTCCATCGATTTTACCAGTTCATTGATGAGTTTTGAGGTAGGTCCGAGGTCGAGCAGCTTCTCTTTCAGTACTTTCTTTTTGAAACTGACAGTCAGGAAGTATAAGATGTATTCAGCTGTCATCTCGTCTTCAGATGTCTCAGGGATAGACTTCTCGGTATATTTTGCCCAGTCTTTTTTCGCTTTTTCGAGCGCTTTGAAGCTGGTTGCGACTTTTTCGACGCGTTTTTTGTCTTTTACACCGAGTTCTTTCGGCTCATCGCCATCACTATCGGTACCGTTGTCGTCATCGCTCTCCCCGTTGTCATCTTCGAAGCTTTTAAAAAGCTCTTTGACGCGGCGTTCGCGATTGATAAGGGGCTCTTTGTAGTCAAGGATGAAATCGATAAGGTAAGGGACGGAACAGATCGCATCGATGATGATGCTTTCACCGTTTTCGATCTTCTTGGAGATCTCGATCTCCTCCTCTTTGGTCAGTAGCGGGATCTGTCCCATTTCGCGAAGATACATACGTACCGGCGAATCAGAACGCGACCACTCAAGAAGCTCGTGCTCTTTGAGAATGTCGAAATCTTCGCCTTTTGCATCTTCGAGAAGTTTGCGCTGTGCCTCGCGGCGTGCGGCTGCTTCCTGCTCATTGAGCAGTTTCGCATGCTCGGAAGAGGTAAAGAGGCAGACCTTGTTCTTCTCAGCGAGTTTCAGCAGGTTCTTTGCCTGAGCGGCGGTCGGCGGCTTGTCAAAAGCGTCAATAATGGTTTCAAATGTCAGACAGTTGTCGGATTTGTGATTGGCGAATAAAGAGTCTAAGTGTTTGTTTAGTTCTTTGGCAGTCATAGTGGTGAGAGCTCCCTGTGATTCAATCGTGCAATAGGTGTGGATTATACTTCAATTATACTTAATAATGCCTTGCGGATGAGTGCGGGGGCGATTTTAAAAAGTGGAACGCTCTTTGCTCGTATTGATTAACTTTGCATACAAGGGAGTGTTTATGCAAACAGGATATTACGCTGCGACAGGCGGCATGGTGGCCCAGTTCAACCGCCTTGACACCATCGCAAACAATCTTGCAAACGTCAATACGACGGGATTTAAAAAAGATGCGATCGTAACGGGAGACTTCTTACGTCTGTACAAAGAGGCCCGTGACGAACTGCCTCTTCAGAACCATACGAAAGATGCCGCCAAGTTCTTTAACCGGACGATGGCGCGTGTTCCTCATATTGTCGAAGGGTATACGGACTACACCCTCGGTTCTATGCAGAAAACCGATAATACGCTCGATTTCGCCCTTTCGAGAGACGGCCTTTTCTTTGCTGTGCAGACACCGCAGGGGGTGCGCTTGACCCGTGACGGTTCATTCACCCTGAGTGAAGAGGGCGATCTGGTGACGAAGCAGGGCTATAAAGTCCTTTCAGATGCCGGCTTCGAGATGGAGGACACTATTTCGTTCAGCACTGTCGACAGTGTGATCGAAGCGGATAAAAACGGACAGCTTTACAGCAACCTGCCGGGTTCGGCGCAGATGGTAGCGGGGAGCAAGCTGATGATCGTACGCCCGGAAAACCTGAAGATGCTTCAAAAAGAGGGTGACAACCTCTTTGTACCCCAATCGCTTGATGCATTGAAGCAGATAGATGTCAGCAATGCCGTACGACAGGGCTTTTTAGAGAAAAGCAACGTCAACCCTGTCAACGAGATGATCGCGATGATCGAAGCAAACCGTCTGGTCGGAATGTATCAAAAGGCTATGGACAGCCAGATGAACGACCTTAACCGCGACGCTATTGAAAAACTGGCTACGACCAGACGATAAAGGATTTAGACTATGATGCAATCACTCTATACCAGCTCCACCGGCATGATGGGGATGCAGACGCAGATCGACACGACTGCGAATAATATTGCCAACGTTAACACCATCGGCTTTAAAAAATCCCGTGCGGAGTTTGCCGACCTGATGTACAAAGTCATGGAGTATGCAGGTACTGCTACCAGTGACGTGACCAAATCTCCGACGGGCATCGAAGTGGGTCTGGGTGTCCGTTCGACAGCCATTAACAAGATCTTCAGTCCCGGGAGTCTGAAACAGACCGACAACCAACTTGATATGGCTGTCGTCGGACGCGGTTTTTTCAAGATGGAACTGCCTGACGGCACCGAAGTCTACTCCCGAAACGGTGCGTTTAAAGTCGATGAGAACGGTTCGCTTGTCAACAGTGACGGCTACCGTGTCGTGCCGGAGATAGTCGTTCCCGAAGATGCCATCAGTATCGCTGTCGGAACGGACGGTATCGTCTCTGTTATTCAGCCGGGACAGACGCAGGCGACACAGATCGGACAGATTACGCTTACGAACTTTATCAATCCGGCCGGTATGCATGCGATGGGTGACAACCTTTTTGTCGAAACAGACAGCTCCGGCCAGCCTGTGGAAGGTACTCCGGGTGTTGACGGCCTGGGCGTTCTGCGTCAGGGATTTGTCGAACTCAGTAATGTCCAGCTGGTCGTCGAGCTGACCGATCTTATTACCGGACAGCGTGCCTACGATGCGAACTCAAAGGTCATTACGACCAGTGACGAGATGCTGCAGACAACCAACAACCTCAAGCGCTAACCCCCTTGATAGCGTTGATATCTTTTAATATCAACGCTTCTCTCTTTGCGATTTTGCCATCTTTAAAAACTCTTTTGATATAATCACCAAAATTTAAATTATCTCAGGATACTTCATGCAAACCATCGAAGGAAAAGTCTGGAATTTCGGTAAAGACATCGATACAGATCTTATCATTGCCGCCAGATATCTCAATACATCGGATCCCAAAGAACTTGCCAAGCATGTCATGGAAGATGCCGATCCCGACTTTGTAAGCAAAATGACACCGGGTGACATTATCGTCGCAGGTGAGAACTTCGGCTGCGGGTCTTCCCGTGAACACGCGCCTATAGCATTGAAAGCTGCGGGCATCGCTGCGATCATCGCGCCGACATTCGCACGTATTTTTTACAGAAACGCCTTTAATATGGGCCTGCCTATCTTTGAACTGCCGCAGAGTGCGGAGATCAAAGAGGGTGATGTTGTCGCTGTCGATATGAAAAGCGGTACGGTTATCAACAAGACAAGCGGCAAAACCTATGAGTTTACGCCGATTCCGGAGTTTATGCTCGAACTGCTGCAGGCAGGCGGCCTTATGAACTATGCCAAAGACGAGATTAGTAATTTACAGGAGAACGCGTGAGTACATACAGAATTGCATTGATCAAAGGGGACGGCATCGGTCCGGAGATCATCGACGAAGCGGTAAAGGTCCTTGATGCTGTCGCAGCATGCGAAGGCTTCGATCTTAAATACGAAGAAGCGCTCATGGGCGGATGTGCCTATGACATTACGGGCGACCCGCTTCCGCAGGAGACGATTAATGCCGCTATGAACAGCGATGCCGTACTTTTCGGTGCCATCGGCGGCGAAAAGTGGGATACTCTTCCACGCGAAAAACGCCCTGAAAGCGGACTGCTCCGTTTTAGAAAAGAGCTTGGCGTCTATGCCAACCTGCGTCCCGCAGTAGTCTATGACGAGCTCATCAACGCCAGTACGCTTAAGCCTGAGGTGGTGAAGGGTGTCGACCTGATGGTCGTACGCGAACTGATCGGCGGTATCTACTTCGGCGAGCCTAAAGGGCGTGAAGGCAATGAGCGCGCCTACAATACGATGGTCTATACCCGCGATGAGATCATCCGTATCGCGCATACGGCGTTCCAGATCGCTATGGAGCGCGATAAGCGTGTCTGTTCCATCGACAAGGCGAATGTCCTCGATGTATCGCAGCTGTGGCGTGATACGGTCGAAGAGGTCGCCAAAGAGTACCCGGAAGTACAGCTTTCGCACATGTATGTCGATAATGCCGCTATGCAGCTGATCCGTGACCCTAAACAGTTTGACGTCATGCTGACGGGTAACATCTTCGGTGACATCCTCAGTGACGAAGCAAGTATGCTTTCAGGCTCGATCGGCCTGTTGCCATCGGCTTCTGTCGGCAGCAAGATCGGTGTCTATGAGCCTATTCACGGTTCTGCGCCGGATATCGCAGGGCAGGGTATCGCCAACCCGATCGCTACCATTTCAAGTGCATCGATGATGCTGCGTTTCGCTCTTGGCGAAAACAGAGCGGCTGACCGTATCGATATGGCGATCAAACGCGCCCTTGAAGAGGGATACCGCACGAAAGATATCGCTCAGTACGATGCAAAAGAGATCTGCTCGACCAGCGAAATGGGCTCTATCATCGCCAATTACGCGGCTAAATGCAAACACTAACCCTCGCCAATATCTACGAACTTCAGGGTCTTAAAGATGAGGCCCTGGATATCTATAAAGAGATATTGAAAAAAGATCCTTCCAACAGTGATGCAAAGATTGCCATACGCCGCCTCTCAGGCATGCGCAAGAAGTTTCTTGGAGTCAATCAGGAGATGAAGGATTTCTTTGTCCAGATGGATGACCCGGTTGAGTTCAATGAATTTGAAAGGTGGCTACTGAAACGATGGAACTAAAAGATGTAATACTGTCGACACTCGCAGAAATGGAAGAAAGCGCTTCTTCCCCGGCACCGACTGTCGAAGAGAGCAGAAGTGCGCCGCATACGGTAAAGCGTACCGAAGAGAACGTGCCTGCAGTAGAGGCACCGGTGGAACGTATTGACGACGAGATGTTGTTCCTGCAGAATGTACGCGAACGGATGCTGGTGCTTTTTGAAGGCTTCCAGTCTCCGAACAATACCGAGATAGAAGCCAAAGTCGACCTGACGTTAAATTTTCTTGAGTATCTTCTCTCTACTCTTGAAGCCCGTATTGATCATATTAACAAGAAAGAGCGCCAATGAAACAGTATCGTGTTCTGATCGACTCCCATGATGAGAAAGGACTTGTATACAAGGTCTCAAGTATTTTCTTTGAATACGAACTCAATATCATCTCCAATAACGAATTTGTTGACAAGGTAAACAACAAGTTTTTTATGCGCAGTGTCGTAGCCGGCGAAATAGATGCGGACGAACTCTATAAGAGACTTTCCGACGCACTGCCGGCAGATGCTACGGTAGAGGTGATCGCCCCGAAAAAGAAGAAAGTGATCCTGATGGCGACAAAAGAGTCGCATGCCTTAGGTGATATCCTGATCCGTTATGAGGCGGGAGAACTCGATGCGGAGATCGTTGCGGTCGTCTCCAACTATGATCTTCTCCGCCCTCTGGTCGAGAAGTTCGATATACCGTATCACACCGTTTCGCATGAGGGCCTCGACCGTGCCGAGCATGAAGCCAAGGTGATGAAACTGCTTGAGACCTTTGATGAGCCCGACTATATAGTCCTGGCAAAATATATGCGTATCCTGACGCCGCGTTTTGTCGAGCGTTACGAGAACAAGATCATCAATATCCACCACTCGTTCCTGCCGGCATTCATCGGGGCAAACCCTTACAAGCAGGCGTATGAGCGCGGTGTCAAGATCATCGGCGCAACCGCGCATTTTGTCAACAACAACCTCGACGAAGGTCCGATCATTGACCAGAATGTCATCCATGTCGACCATGCCGATGACTGGAAAGAGATGCAGCGTCAGGGCCGCGATGTCGAGAAGATCGTTCTTTCACGTGCGTTGAAGCTGGCGCTGGAAGACCGTATATTCGTCTATGCCAATAAAACCGTTATATTTTAATCGGCAACACTGCTGTCATGATCGCTTCGACAGCACTCCACAGCGTCTTGCGCTTTTAAAGGTAAAGCATGTTTAATATCGTACTGGTACACCCCCAGATCCCAAACAACACAGGTTCGATAGGGCGTCTTTGTGTCAATACCGGTGCATCATTGCACCTTATTGAACCGCTGGGTTTCGATATTACTGAAAAAGCGGTACGCAGGGCAGGGCTTGATTACTGGCATAAACTGGACCTGCATGTATGGAAGAGTCTTGATGCTTTTTTTGAGGCCCATCCGCCGAGTGAGCGTTTCTTTTATGCGACAACGAAGACCGACCGTCCCTATTTCGAAGCCGATTTCAAAGAGGGCGACTATCTCTTCTTCGGAAGCGAGACAGAGGGTATCCCCGCGGAGGTACTGGCCGGGCAGCCGGAGCAGTGTATCACTATTCCTATGACAAAAGAGGGAAGAAGTCTTAATCTCGCGGTCAGTACGGGTATCGTACTCTATGAAGCGATCAAGCAGAACTTTACTGCCTACAAGGAGCTGATGTGAATCCGGTTGTCGATACTGTTATGGTGATTCTTTTTGTTCTTTTTATGATCTATATCTTCAGGGGCTATCATATTTCCAAACGTGCGGAAGATGAAGCGAAGAACGAGGATAAAGAGTAACCCTTATAAAACTTTATCTGCCAATGTCTCCAGTGAACTCTCAAAACGCTCAAACCAACTTTCCGCTCTTTTAATCATTGCTGCCATTTTGTATCCTTTTCTCATATAACTGACACTATGATAGAAATATTTTGACTATCTCTGAAGAAATATTGCAAAATGACATATTAATGTGCAATAATATGTCAACTGCTTATTATTACAGTGTGAAGGAGCTTCAGACGCCTGTTGCGGGATGGAAGCTCTTATAATGTTAGAGGAGTCTTCATGAAAAGCTTTAATGAGATCGTTGAGCAGATCAAGGATATCGTTTCCGAAGATCTGCCGGGGAAAAAAATATTTGACAAGGATGTGGCCAACCTGCTGGGTATTTCGCAGATGAACTTTGCCACCATGAAAAAACGGGACAAGATCCCGTTCAACGAGCTGCTTGATTTTTGTGCGAAACGTTCCATCGCTATCAACTGGCTGCTTTACGGGCAGTCACCCGAGAGTCTTGTGGAGTCGACGAACCGTTTTTATATGGTACGTTATTTCAGCGAGGTGAGCGCTTCAGCAGGCGGGGGCGCTTATAATGACGATGAAGCGTATGAGCCGCTGATGCTCGAAGAGAACTTCGTTGTCTCCCTTGGCGGCGAACGGGAGCTTCGCAACATCGAGGCGATCAATGTCAGCGGTGATTCTATGGAGCCGACCTTCAGCTATGGCGATATCGTTTTTGTCAACCGCGCCAAGAGCGATATCAGCCGCGGCGGTGTTTTTACCATAAATACCGAACATGGTCTTTTTATTAAACGTCTGCAAAAGCGAGTTGATGGTAAAATCGACATTATCTCCGATAACAGGGATTACCCGGTGCAAGTGGCAGCCCCTCATGAAGTCGATATTATCGGCAGAGTCGTCGGCCGTTTCGGCGGCGTAGAGTAGTCGGAAGTAAACAAAGGCACTTTTTGTGTCCATAAAGGTTTGTCTATGCGCTTATTGGCATGGTTTGCAGTATTGCTTCTGATGGGAGGATGTGCGTCAAAAGAGCCGTCAGTCACACCGCTTGTCTACGACTTGCAGCACTACCCGCAGGACGCAACGGCATATGCCGAAAATATCAGAGACAAAAAAAACCTTCTTTCCGTCCAGCAGGCATATGAGACACACTACTTCCTTCCATGGAGTTATGCGTCCCCTCCTCAAAGCCTTGACGAAGTGACCTGGCCGTTTGCGAGCTTTACGGCTGAGAAGATGTTCGGCGAGAACCTTCGGCCTCTGCCGCAGTCATGGTATGACACGATGTACGATGCAGCGAATTTTTCCGCTTACGGTACGATCAACCGCTATGCGGTAACACTGCAGTATGCCAACCTGCGGAACTTCCCCACACATAAGCCGCTTTTCAAGGACCCGAAACAGGCAGGGGAGGGTTTCCCTTTTGATTACCTGCAAAACAGCGGCGTGCATGCCAACGAGCCCCTGTTCGTCTCACACTACTCAAAAGACGGGGGCTGGGCCTATGTGTTCAGCTCTTATGCGACCGGGTGGCTTCCTGTCTACGAGATAGCCTATATCCCGGAACGATACACTCAGATGTGGCAAGAGGCCAAGCAGCTGCATATTACAAAAGACAACTTTGCCATCAAGGACACCAAGGGGCGTTTCGTCTTTTACGGCAGGGTCGGCATGATGCTGCCTATCATACGCATAGAGAAGGATCATTATGTCGCGTTGAGCGTAACCGCCGGTGCATATAGCAGCCCTACATATACAGAGGTCATCATTCCCAAAGAAGCCGGACGCGATGTGCCCTTGGCGTTAAATCAGGCAACGCTGCCCGATCTTGCCAATCAGCTCATGCAGAGCAATTACGGATGGGGCGGTTTATATGAAGAGCGGGACTGTTCGTCGACCCTGCGCGATATGTACGCACCTTTTGGCATATGGCTGCCGCGCAACTCCTATCAGCAGTCAGGCATAGGCAAAAGCATTTCGCTTAAGGAGCTGAATGAGACTGAGAAACTGGAGCGCATCAGAGAACTGGGTGTGCCTTTTGAGACGCTGCTTTACCGAAAAGGACATATTCTGCTCTATCTTGGTGTCTATGACGGAACGGTAATGGTCCTGCATAATGTGTGGGGCATAAAGACGAAAAACGGTGGGACACCTGGTCGGAAAGTCATCGGGAAAACCGTTATCAGCTCTTTGAAGCTGGGCTGTAAACTGCCTGATTATGATGAAGAGAACGGATTGCTTGAAAATATTGAGAGTATGAATGTTATTACGGCGGTCCAGACGGACTAGGCTTTGATATCCAGAAGGGAACCAAACATCTCGTCTTGCGTGCGAATGGCATTGACATTTGCCGCTACGGCTTTTTCTACAAGTACCTGATCGGTCATCTCTTTGCTCAAATCGGTCTGACTGCTCGCTGAGCCATTTGAGGTTGCTTTCGAAAACGATGCTGTTACACTTCCGCCTTCAGTAGCGTTAAGTGTCGTATCGGTCGGTATAAAGCCGTCTGTATTCGTATTGGCGACATTGTTCGCGTTTGCGTTCATAAACGATTGATGTGCCTGAATTGATGAAACATTGCTTGAAATATTCATTTCTCATCCTTATTGAATAATTTTATCCTTTTTGTGAGAATATTGTGATTAATTTTTTTTATTAATTAACCGCCCTTATTTGGGGGCTTTCAGAGGCACTTGTTTCAAAAAATCAGATAAGTATAAGTAATAATAGCTTACTTGCACAATACGTGAAAAAAGTTTAAAACTCCACTAAGAAACAGTGCTATACACTTACGGGCAATAGCGCATAAAATATCACAAAGGTATCACAAAATGAAGATCCGCATTATCACTGCCGGTTTGCTGCTTAATACGGCAGCACTCTTCGCAGCAGGTCCGCATGAAGCGGTTAGCTGTCTTGGTTGTCACAGTCTGCACTTTGCAATTGACGACAAAGCATTCGCAGTAAAAAATGAAGTAATGAAACTGCCGATCACCGGCAAAGACATCCAAAACATGACAGCAAAGAACTGTCTCGGTTGTCACGAACTTCCTGAGTTCGGCGGTGCGGGCGTACGTCCGGTTCACCTGCATACGACACACCCAATCGGTGTCGTACCCAATCCAAAAATTGCGGACATGCCGGAAAACCTGCGTAAAAGCAATATGATCGACTGTATCAGTTGTCACGATCCGCATCCGTCAAACACCAACTTTATGTATCTGCGTGTTGATACCGGTAAAAGCGGTGAGAACATTCAGAAGTTCTGTGTCACGTGTCACTCTGCCAAAGGCGACCTAGCCATGATCGGTATCAAGAGCCCGAAAGAGATCAAACTCTTTACCTCTATGGACCAGGAACGCGGCCCGGGCTTCTATCCGCGAGATTCAGTCGTAATCCAGAATGTTACGCCAAGCTATATCGTACCGCTTGGAAAACTGCCTGAGAACGATTTGCTGCCGAATTACCAAAACCCGCCAAGCTGGGTGTATGCTCCGGAAATCAATCCGCTTAAGCTATTCGACAAGCCTGCTGCATCGACGAAAACTGCTACTCCCCCTGCTAAGTAATTAGCAACTTTTGACAGGGAAGCCATCAGGGCTTCCCTGTTTATCTGCGACACAGATTCACTGCCGAATATTTTAATGAACCAGCCTGTATAATGCCACGACTAAACAGTATACAAAGGTTTGTTAGTGGCTATAGACTATGCTGCGGTAGATCAAAATGCATTGCAGCGGGATATTGACGCTATCAAAGCAACCATTGGGACTCCCGCCAAAGAAGATTTTAAACACCTGAAAAAACTCGAACTGTGGGGCCGCTTGGCCGCTTTTATCGGCTATGCCACCGCATGGATATTTCCATTTAATCCCATCGCCGCACTCCTTATCAGTACTGCAAACATTACGCGCTGGGCGAACGTCGCCCATCCTGTACTGCACGGCGGCTATGATAAAGTCCCCGGCGTGCCTTATCGCTATACCCGAAAAGGTTTTGCAAAGGGGTGGAGGCGCATCATCGACTGGATGGACTGGATAGAGCCTTCCGCATGGGATTATGAACATAACAAGATGCACCATTACCATCTCGGTGAGAAAGACGACCCTGATAATGTTGAACAGAACATGGGCTGGCTTAGAAACTCCAAGATACCGATGTGGCTGCGCTACTGTATTGTCATTGTGTTTGCCGGCATGTGGAAAGCAGCTTACTATGCACCCAATACGTTGAAGATTCTCGGGAATGTCCAAAAGCGCAAGCGTGGGCTTCCCGAGAAAAAAAGTTTTTTGAACTTCGCCTCATTCAACCCTTTCACTGCCGATGGAAGAGTGTTGTGGAAAGAGTTCTATCTTCCATATTTTCTGCAGCGTTTTATCGTTATACCGCTCCTCTTTATCCCTTTGGGCACAGAGGCTGTCGTAAATGTCCTGATCACAACGCTGTTGGCTGAGATCATTACAAATCTTCACTCGTTTGCGGTAATCCTTCCCAATCACTCAGCGGAGGATATCTACCGTTTTGATGAACCGCATAAGACACAGGGCGAGTTTTACCTGCGTCAGATCATCGGCAGTGTCAATTACAACACGGGGAACGATCTTATCGACTTCTCGCACGGCTGGCTTAATTACCAGATAGAGCATCATCTTTTTCCTTCCTTACCGCTCAGTCAGTACCAGAAGATGCAGCCCCTTGTGAAAGAGGTCTGTGCAAAGCATAACCTGCCATACCGTCAGGAGAGTGTTTTTAAACGCCTTAAGATGACGCTCGATCTGATGGTAGGAAAAACCGACCTGCTGAAAATAGAGAATGCCGGAGATATGAAGCTGGCGGCGTAAGGGCTCTTCACAACCGCCTTGGCGCTTTAGAAGCCTGCTTTTGAGCTTTGGGCAATTGATGTGTGTGATGCGATGGTTGAACGATAGTTAAACAGAGGGTATGAAGCGAGTTACGGGCACAGGGCCCGAAAGGGTTAGTGCAGGTCGGCGTTAAGCTTGATTTCGCGTGTTGAACGGCTAGCCGTGATCTCGCCCGTCATAGAGTTCTGACGGAAGTGAAGACCGTTGAGGCCTGCAAGGTCTTTGCCTTTGAAGATCTCGCCTTCCATCTTAAGGCCCGGGTTTGCTTCCTGGATCTTGGAGAGTTGGTCAGGGTAGATACCGATCTTGGTCCCTTCGAGAATAGCGATACCTGCATCGATGATACAGCCGTCACCCAGAGGAATACCCGTAACCGAGTTGGCACCCAGCAGGCAGTTTTTGCCTACGGAGATAGGGTTGCCGTCGGTACCGCTGAGGACACCTAGGATGGAAGCGCCGCCGCCGACATCTGAACCGTCACCGACGATTGCAGAGCTTGAGATACGCCCTTCGACCATGCTGACACCCGTAGTACCGGCGTTGAAGTTGATGTAGCTCGCACCCGGCATGACAGTGGTACCTGCAGCAAGCTGTGCACCGAAGCGTACTTTTGAAGTCTCGAGGATACGCGTGTTGTCAGCAGGGATGATGTGCTGCAGGAAGCGCGGGAACTTGTCGACGAAATCGATGTGCGGGTACTGGCCTGAGAACTTGAGTTCGATCTCGAATTCACGGAGCCAGTCAAGCTCTATAGGTGTGCCATCGGACCATGCGACGTTTGGCAGTGCGCCGAACGCACCGTTAAGGTTGATGCTGCGAAGTGCGACTTTTGCCTGAGACATGGCGTAGAGTTTCAGGTATGTAGCCTCAACGCTCTGGCATGGAGCGTCGTTGAAGAGGAAAGTAACACGGAACTCGCCTTCGCGCGCGCCGCTCTCTTTGAGCTGGTTGTAGAGTGCAGAGATGACCTGGATGTTCTTATGCGCATCGCCGTACGCTTCGTCGGCATACGGTGTGAAAGCGTTAAGACAGCTCTCTAGGAATGCGAGGTTGACGTTGCATACGACTTCATCCGCGTTAAAGTCGATCTCGACTCCCTGCTCCTGAAGGGCTTTGACGAAAATGGCGGCACTGCCGAAGTTTTCGTTCCAGTTTACAAGCGGGTAGGTCGCCTGAAGGACGTTGTCTGTATTCAGCTGACCGAAGTCTACACGGCAGATACCGAATGCAAGGGCGTCTTTGTAACCGTTCTGGGCTTTGATGTTTTCAATAAGGGCTTTGAATGCGTCAGTAGTTTCTATAACTTCCATAGTCTCTCTTTTAGTGTGTGGTTTGTTTTAATGACGGAATTTTAACATATTTACTCCGTTTACCTTTTCTCTTAAAAAAATTTGTAATTTTTTATTCAGATTGTGACGCATAGCGAGGGCATGATATACTGTCGAAATCAGAGAAACCCGTGCAAGGAGCACCATGAACCGCTGGACTGAACTGTTACAAGCCAATGACTACCTCGGCATCAAGAAACACATTAAAGAGGGTGGCGACGTAAACGACCATAATGATGCGGAGGAGTCGGTGCTTGCCATGGCGATCAAATATAAGTGTGACAAAGAGATCATCGATCTGCTCATCGAAAAGGGTGCTGATACGGATGATTTTGATGATGAAGGCGTCAGTATCTTCGATTATGCCATAACCTATAACAACGTGGAGCTGGCTAAAGCCCTCATAGAGTCGGGCAGGGACGTGAACCTGACCCGTCGCCGCAGCGGCTTTACGCCGCTGATGGCAGCCGTATGCTACGGCAGAGGCGAAATACTTGAACTGCTCCTTCAAAACGGTGCGGACATCAGCGCGGTAGACTCAAAGGGACTGAGTGCGGCTGACTTCGCACGAAAGATGCATAAGAAAAAGATCCTTGAGCGCCTGACATCATGAAAGTAGAGCAGTATACCGTTACCCTCACACGAAAAGCACGCGGGTTTCATCTCGTCACCGAAGAGATTGAACGCCAGATCGACCTTGGCGGTATACAAAAGGGCATTGCGCAGATTTTCTTACAGCACACCAGCGCATCATTGAGCATCAGCGAGAACTGCGAAGCAAGTGTCCGTCGCGATATGGAGAGGTTTTTCAGTGATCTTGCAGACAAGGATGGGGATTACTATACGCATACGTATGAAGGCGAAGACGATATGCCCGCACACCTCAAGTCTGTAATGCTGGGTACCTCTTTAACAGTTCCGGTTACCTGCGGAGAGTTCAACCTTGGTACATGGCAGGGAATATATCTTAACGAGCACCGTAACACAGCGGGTCCGCGGAGTGTTGTCGTTACGGTGATGGGGGATTAGAAAAACTTCCCCTGGTTCTCATTGTCCAGCGGTTTGCGGCGCTCTTTTGCCAGCCAGTCCTGCAGGAGTTTTTCTACGACTTTGCTGAGGCTCATCTTGTAGCGTCCGCGTGAATATTTCATAGCATCTTCCCATGTCTCACGGTCGACGAGAAGGCTGCGTGTTATTTCATCTTTAGGTTTCAAGTTTCTGTCCAAAATTATATAACTAACTATATAATGATAATCTTTCTCAGCTTGTTGGACGCTTAACTTGCCACCGATAGAAAATCAATAAAAGAATGCTTGGAAAAAGTATGCTAGACTCTCTCTATTCCAGTCTTATACACGGACACGCCTAATAGGAACTAACAGAATGAGCGGACATCTTTATATCGCCCGACAGCCGATGCTCGACAGAAACAAAACAATTTTTGCCTACGACCTGCTTTACCGCGACGACAACCTCTCCAGCGATATCAGCGACAACCGTTTTGCCACAGCCGCGGTGCTGGTAAACGCCCTTAACCGTTTCGGGATCAAAAACATCGTCGGCGAACATCCCGCATTTATTAAAGTAGATCATACGTTTGTGCTGCATGACATGATGCTTTCGATCCCCAAAGAGCTGTTTGTCTTCTCTTTGCTCGAATCCATAGAGATGACGCCGAAGCTTATCGAGCGTGTCAAAGAGCTTTATATGCAAGGGTACCGTTTCGCTATCAATGATCTTGCATTGAATAGCGATACCCTTGAGAAGTTTAAGCCATTGCTGGAGCTGATGTCCTATTTCAAAATCGATACGGCCCGTTCGGATAAAGAGTATATTAAAGAGGCCCTGGTACATTTGAAAGAGTACCCGGCTCAACTGGTGGCGACCAAAGTCGAAACGCTTGAAGCGTATGAGCGCTTCTTGGAGATGGGTGCGGAGTATTTTCAAGGCTATTACTTTGCAAAGCCCAATATTCTAGAAGGCAACCGGCTGGATCCTGACCAGTTCAGCATTATCCGCCTTTGCAACCTGCTGATGAGCGATGCGGGTATCGACGAGATTACGGCTGCGTTTGAAGAGAATCATGCCGTAACGCTGCAGCTTCTGCAGTTTATCAACTCGGGTGCTTTCCATTTTCAAAAAGAGATCGCTTCTATCCATCACATCCTGACGCTCGTCGGCAGAAAGCCGTTGGCACAATGGCTGATGCTGATGATCTATGCCAAATCGGTCGCGAAAAACGACGACAGGTCACCGCTGCTGCTTATGGTCAAAAACCGTACCGAGATCATGACGAATGTTTTGAAAATGGTTCAGCCCGATGCCAAGAGCAACCTGCTGGGAGAGGCGTACTTCGTAGGGGTGCTTTCATTGATGGATGCGCTTTTGGGAATACCGCTGGAAACGATCTTAAATGAGCTGCATGTCGCCCAGGGGGTGAAGTCCGCCCTGGAAAACAGAACCGGAATCCTGGGGGAGATCTATTCACTTGTTTTGGACATAGAGCATTTTGAGACAGGAAAGATCGATGATTTTATGATCCGTCATAATCTGCGTGTGGATGCTATTGAGAAGCTTCTTGTCGAAACGATTGAGAATGTCAACGCATTTGAACAGTCTGTCGATAATGATAGGAAGGTGACGTAAGAGGGGGTCGTTCAGAGCTTGAAGGTGAAGTTCTCTTCATTTTTCTTCATAGTGCCGCTGACATCCTTGGGTTGATAGATATAATGTCTGTAAACTATGTATAAGAGTACGATGATGCCCAAAAGCAGTAGTAAACTAAAAAGTACCATAGCTGCCCCTTTATTTAACGGATATGCATAAGATCGTCTTTTTGCAGCGATTTTTTTAATAATATCCTATTTTTTCTTTTTTTTGCGTTTTTATATTTTGTTATAATTCTATTTTTAAGGAGTGCGTATGAGTACAGCGTGGGGATGTTCACACCAGTATGAGAACAGCTGTGACTTGTTGAAAAAGCCGTGTGAGCCTGGCATGAAGGGCTGCACGCTTTACGGAAAAGCACTTTTCTCAAGTGCTGAAAACCCCTCCAATGAAGCATATGCGCGCCGCCAAAGCGTCAAAGAGAAAGAGTCGCTGCAAGAAGCGATGGAGAACGCGAAGTTCTTTTAACTCTGTGCGCTTAGGCTCAGCAGCGTGATCTCGCTGGGGGCCAAAAGCCGTATAGGCGGTCCCCAGTAGCCCGTACCGCGGCTGACAAAAATCTGTTTCCTCTCATCAATACGGTAGTGGCCTGCAAAGTAGGGCTGATCTATCATCACAAGAAATCCAAACGGGAAGATCTGTCCGCCGTGGGTATGGCCGCTTAGCATAAGATCGTACTCATGGTGGGCTGTGATAGTGACGCTCTTGGGCTGATGGGCAAGCACTATGGTCGCAAGGGACGTGTCGCATTGGCTGAATGCTTTCTCGACATCGTACGGCAGGACTCCGATGCGTTTGGATACCAGATCGTTGATACCTACCAGGTTAAATGCCGCTTCTCCCTCTCTAATGATGACGCTCTCATTGAGCAATGGGGTTATGCCAAGAGTCCTGATATGGTCGATGATGGCCTGCGGTCCGTGGAAATACTCATGGTTTCCCAGGATGAAATAGCTGCCGTAGCGGCTTTTAAGAGCCTTCAATGGCGCCAGGGACTCTGCTATTATCTCAACCTCAAGATCGACAAGGTCGCCGGTGATGACAACCAGGTCGGCTTCGAGCATATTGACACGTTCAACCAGCTCCCTGACAAAACTTTCCGCTATCGTACGTCCTATATGGATGTCGCTCAACTGTACGATCTTCAGATTTTCAAACGGGAAGTCTTTGATGGTGATCTTTACACGGTTTATGACAGGGCGCTGAAATCCGCCGGCGATACCTTTGAAGACGTAGGCAACGGCGATGATGAGCATGGTACTGTCAAAAACTATCTTGATAAAATGCCTACGGCTCTGATCGAAAGGGATCCGATGCGCGGGCGTATGCAGGATGTCGTAGACAAGGGTGACGACAAAGAGCAGGAACGTGATACCGACCGAGCCGCTGACAACAAGAAAGAGTGCAGAAGGGATGAAGAGCGCTCCTGATGCGATCTCCAGTACAAAGAGAAGCTGAAGCGCAAAAAGTGTGCTGCACAGGAGCAGACCGAAAGGTTTCAGCTCGAAATGGAGTTTTGTAAAGAGACGCCTGTATATGTACAGGTTCAATACACCCATGACGCCAAGAAAGATAAGAAAGAAGAGGTACGGTGTCATAAAGGTTCGCTCACCGTGTAGGCTATCTTGTGGCGGTCGAGAAAATCGGTAAACTCTCTGAAACACGCTTCAACTGCTTCAAGATCAGACGATGCGACGGAAAGTTCGACACTTGCGACATTCTCCTTTAACATCGGAAGAGAAGAGAGCTCAATGTCTGCGGGTACATCCAGCATAAGCGTGATCAGTGTGTTCTCGCTGGTCTGCGCGAGGAGTGTCCTGCGATACATCGTCTGGTTCTTCGGGTAAAAGCGGCTGATCGCTTCATCGATCATGGGGTGCGCCATCTGGGGAAAACCGGGAACGAAGAAGTAGCGTTCATCCAGATAGAAGCCTGACATATTGTTTACCGGATTTTTGAGCAGTTGTGCATTCTCCGGCAGGTCGGACATGTGGATACGGTAGGGATACGCCTCATCACCAAAGCGTTCAATAATATCTTTTTCAAATTGAAGATGCCGCTGCAAAGGTCTGCCGGTAAAGATCGAAGCGGCTATCTGACGTGTCAGGTCATCCGGAGTGGACCCTATGCCGCCAAAACTGAACATAACGGCATGCGGATCGCTGAGGATAAGCCTGTAGGTCTGTTCTATGAGCCATATGTCGTCTTTGATGATATGGGTCGCGAAGAGTGTGTAGCCGCGCGCTGAAAGTGCATCGCGCAGATAGTTGAAGTGAGCATCCTCACGGCGCCCGTTAAGTATCTCCGTACCGATGATAACAGCATAAAAACGCGGGTTTTCAACCATTGCGACCTCTTGGTGTTTAGATCTCACAGTGCAACAAGCTGCAGGGCGAGAAAGATGATATTTACTATGGTACCACAGATAGGGATCCATAGACCGACAGTTTTGATGTTCTCAGGATGCGGGTCTTTGAGTTTGACACGTATAAGAGCTATATTGACAAGAGTGAAGACAAGCAGTATGAGTGTGCTGGTAATGTTTGCCAGAACGACGATGGGAAGCCAGAGTGCAAATGCAATGGCGACTGCCGTTACCAGAGAAGTCGCAACAATAGGTGTATGCGTCTTGCTGTTTACGAGGGAGAGCGTGTGCGGAAGCCATCCTTTGGCACTCATGCCGTAGACGATGCGTGAGGCCATGATGATCTGGATCAGCGCGCCGTTTACAATGGCAAAGAGACCGATAAGGGTGATAATCGTACTGCTCTTGCCTGTTGCCTGATGGTAAAGGTCTGCTATCGGGGCTTTGGACTCGGCAAGTTCCGCCGGGCTTAACAAAAGAATAGCGATGAGCGAGACGCTGAGGTAAAGCAGTGATGCGATGATTAAAGAGATGATGATGGCTTTTGGAAAGACGGTAGTCGGCTCCTTGACCTCTTCGGCGATGTTGACCATGTCTTCAAAACCCAAAAATGCATAAAAAGCAAGGAATGCACCGACGAAGATGGTTCCCCAGAGTGTAAGCTCGAAAGAGGGCATAAGCGACGGCAGCTGGGCAGGAAGTTCCAATAGTTCGGGTGCACCGACTATGATGATGAGCAGCAGCCCGCCGATCTCCATCAGCGTGAAGAGTGACGCGATCAAAACAGACTGGCGTATGCCCCACACTGCTATGGAGCCGAGCAGGAGCAATAGGCATACAACGGCGATGGTGTCGTTGATGGTGAACAGCTCGTTGAGGTAGCCGCTGAAGCCGCGTGCGATGGTGGCAGAAGAGACAAGCCCCGCAGCGGCGATGGTCAGCCCGACAGCAAGGGAAAGCGGTGTGGAGCCGAACCCCTCTTTGATGTAAGCAGCAACACCTGCAGAGACAGGAAAACGTGTGACCAGTTCGCTGTAGCTAAGCGCCGTAAACGAGACGATCCCGAGTGCGACGAGAAACGACAGGGGTGTAAACATACCCGCGATCCCGGCAACTTCGCCGACAAGGACATAGATACCGGCACCAAGGATGTTGCCAAGCCCGTAAAAGATCAGCAGCGGCAGTGTGATTCTGCGTGCCAGTGCTTCTTGCTGCGTAGCCACTATCTGTCCTTTCTGTAACGGAGTTATTAATTGTAGCATGTATAGTTATTGGTATTTATATATATGAATAAGCTACAATAAATATTATGAACACAAAATTACAGGTAATGATTGCTTTGCTGTTGCTGATCTCCTCATTTGGACACGCAGGTATGGAAACGGGGTTTGACGATCAGGAGAACCCGTCGGATATTATACGTCTTGAAGAGAACAGTGCAGAGAAGATATTTGCATTCTTTCAGTACGGCACGATTATGGATGTTGCCGGCGATCCAAAACTGCTGTACAGTCATGAGGATGTGAAGCGCTTTTATGAAGAGAACGGCTACCGCCCTGCATGGCGGGACCGACGGCATGTGATCTCGCTGCTCAACCTGATATCAGAGAGTGCTTCATTGGGTCTCAAACCCTCAAACAGCGACTACAGCTTCAGCAGCATTCGTCACCTGCTCAGTACGGTCGAAGAGAATAACGGCGAATTTGACGAAATGGGCAACAGGGCAAAGCTTGATATCCTGCTTACGGATGCCTTTATAGCGCTTGCCTATCACCTGAACTTCGGTATGACCTATAAGCTTGATATCAGCGAACACCATGCCGTTGATCGTCGCAAAGTTGACATGGTGGCTGTTTTACAGGGTGCCCTGAACAGCGGCGACGTAGAAGGAAGCCTGCTGGCTCTCGAACCGAGGCATGAAGGGTATGTAAGGCTTAAGGAGGCCCTTGTGCACTACATGGCCATCAGCGAGAGTGACGGATGGGCCAAGATCCGAAAACCGGCAAACGGTTCGCCGGAAGCGCTTTGGAATTTCAACAAAGCGTTGGAAGAGCGTCTCGAGATGACCGGTGATTTTTATGAGAACGGTACCGAACCGGACCTTCGGCACGATGAACGCCTGAAAGAAGCCGTTATCCGCTTCCAGGAACGCCATAGCCTTGCCCCGGACGGCGTGGTGGGCAAACAGACCCTCTCCGCATTGAACAGAAGCGTTGATGAGGTCATTCGAAAGATCATATTGAACATGGAGCGCTGGAAATGGCTTCCGGAGCAGATGGAAGCGGAGTATATCGTTGTAAACATCCCCGATTACAAACTGAGCGTCGTGGAGGGCAACACGACCGCACTGGATATGAAGGTCATTATCGGCAAGCATCAGCGCAAAACGCCGACGTTCGATGCGGAGATGTCAAACCTGGTGTTTAACCCGTACTGGCGTGTCCCCGAAACGATCCTTAACGAAGATATCCTTCCAAAGCTCAAAGAAGATTTCGGTTACCTGAGTGAGAAAGAGATAAAGATCTTCAATGCCAACGACCTGCACGAGTACAGCCCCATCAACCCCGAGTATATAGACTGGGACGAGATGGACGAAGAGAGTATCAAGCGCTATAAGTTCAGGCAGGAACCCGGCCCGAAAAACCCGCTGGGGTATGTGAAGTTTATCTTCCCCAACCGTTTTAACGTCTACATCCACGACACGCCGGCCAAGGAGAAGTTCGATTTTGAGAAGACCATGTTCAGTTCAGGCTGCATCCGTGTTAAAAAACCCATTGAACTCGCAGCCTACCTGCTTAAGCGCGACCACCCCGAGATCACCTACAAGGAGATTTTTGAGCAGATACTCTCCGGCCGCGTCAAAGGGGTATGGTTCAAAAACCGCCTGCATGTCTATATAACCTATCAGACAGCATGGGTCGACACTTCCAGGAAGCTCCATATTCGGGAGGATATTTATGATTTTGACGAAGATCTTGCCGCCATGCTGCGGGATAAACTTTAGCAAAAAGAGCTAATTTCACCCGTTATACTTAAGTAAAAGTGATATGTGCTATAATGAATAAATATAGAGTAAAGGAGTCACATGATGGTAGATACAGCTTCTCAACTGGATAGAAGAGAGTTTCTCAAGCTTGGCGGTGCCGCTATGGCGTCGTTGATGATACCTCAATGGGCATGGGGTAATGAGAGCCTTGTGGGCGAGAAAAAGCTCTCTCTTTACAATATTCATACCGGCGAACAGTGCAACTCGGTCTTCTGGGCAGAGGGGAACTACATCCCTGAGGGACTTGCGGAGATCAGCAAGATCCTTCGTGACCACAGGACGGGTGACGTCGCGCAGATGGATGCGCAGGTGCTTGAACTGCTCTACACCCTTCAAAAGAAGATGGACGTGAGCGGCACGTACAATGTCATCTCGGGCTACCGTTCGGAGAAGACCAACGCTATGCTAAACAAGACGACAAACGGCGTTGCGAAAAAGAGTATGCATATGCTTGGAAAAGCGATCGATGTAAACCTGCCGGGTCAGAAATTGGCGATGCTGAGAAAAGCCGCTATTGACGCTAAATTGGGAGGAGTAGGCTACTACCCTTCATCAAATTTCGTACATGTTGACGTAGGCCGCGTCAGACAATGGTAAAATACGCAAAATAAATTACAACCAAAGGAACCCCGTGACGAACGCCGAAGAACTGATTGAACTGCTGAGTGAGGATGTCATACCTGATATCGAAGATTATATGGACGAACTTTTCGGTATTATCGCCGATAAAAAGAACAGCGCAGGCGACATCGCGGATGCGAAAGAGCAGCTTGAAGAGATCAGAGAGATGCACAGCGACTTCAAAGGGATGCTTGAAGAGGCGCAAAAAGGCGAGATAGACGAAGATGAGTGTAATGAGATCATCGACGAGATCCACGAGATGATGGGCGAAGAGGAGTAGTGAACCTCCCGCTCGAACATATCTTTATACCTTCACAGGTACCCTCAGAAAAACTGATGGTCGTACTCCATGGCCGCGGCGACTCCGCCGAAGGTTTTACCTTCCTTCCCGAGCAGTTACGCATAGACGAGATGAACTACCTTCTTCTCAACGCTCCTGAACGCTACTATACCGGTTACAGCTGGTACGACCTTCCTCCCAACCAGTTAAGCGGCATAGAACGCTCCAGAGAGCTTCTGACGCAGACACTGGACGCGCTCTTCGCAAACGGCTATAGCCCTGAAGAGACCTATCTTTTCGGATTTTCGCAGGGG
>JBFEWT010000088.1:0-9276 GCA_041546225.1 Sulfurimonadaceae bacterium | reverse complement strand
TCGCGTACCAGTCCAAAGTCGGCCCGATGCAGTGGCTTGAGCCATCACTGGAGCAGAGCATCAAAAAGGTACGATGGGGGCAGGGACTTATGATCTTCCCGATCGCCTTTACCATCGACAACTCAGAGACTGTATTTGAACTCGGGGTCGAATATAAGGAATTCGTGGATGAGATGGGCCTTGAGAACTACAAAGTCTGTAAATGCCCCAACGAGCATCCGCTGTTCATAGAAGCGCTTACCGAGATCTACGAGAAGATGAAATAGGGCACTCACCATGCAGAAGCTTGTCATCTTTGATATGGACGGTACGCTCATCGACTCGCAGCATGACATCACCGTCTCCGTCAACCACGTCCGCAAGCTCCATTACGGGCTTTCTCCCCTTACCAGCGCTTATGTCGTAGAAGCGATCAACCGCCATCAGCGCAACCTCGCTTACCTTTTTTACGAAACACAGACCTATGAGACACATGCCATGGAGGCTTTTGAAGCGCACTACCATGAACAGTGTACGCAAAACGTCTACCTCTATTCCGGTGTGCGCGAGATGCTAGATCGGCTTAAAAGAAGCGGCTTCAAGCTCTCTGTCGCTACCAATGCGCCTGCTGTCTTTGCGCGCCGTATGCTTGGAGAACTGGCGGTTGAGCACCTTTTCGACCATATTGTCGGTGCGGACATGGTGCAGCTCCCCAAGCCCGACAAAGAGATGCTCAGTCATATACTTGATGCTTACGGGTTCGAGCATGGGCGCGACAAAGCCTGGATGGTCGGGGACAACTCCAAAGATATCGAAGCGGCCCGCAATGCAAGCATAAGCGCCGTTTTTGCCGCATGGGGGTTTAGTTCCGAAGGCGAGGGCGACTATCTTGCCCGTCACCCCGAGAGATTGCTGGAGATTGTTGCATCCTCATCCTGAATTGATGTACAATAGATAAAAAATTTGAAGGGGTCAGGATGTTTGATCTCGATATGATCATCATATTCGGTGTGATGGGCCTGCTTTTTATCCGTCAGGTAATGATTTTTAAAGAACCCAACAAGATCAATTATGCACCATTGCTTCTGGGGCTCGGTGCTATTGGTACCGTCTTGCATCTTCTGGTACACCCTCAGCCCGATGATTATGTAATACTTCTTCGCGAATCACTGCTGCCGCTCTTCGCCGGTTTGATCTTTTTTATGATCATGAACATACTGAACCAGACGCGCCAACGTGATTCGCACCTTGCGCAGCAGGCGTTCTCCCACTCTTTGAGTTCGCATATAACCTCACTGCAGGCTAACATCGAGGCGCTTGAAGAGAAGATGCTCGGTTTCAGCCGCTCCGAACTTAGCACCCGCGACGAACTGCGCGATGTCCTGAAAGAGGAGATCTCGTCGCTTACCAACATTCAGGAAAACCAGAATCTTTTTATGCAGAAATTCGAAGCGGTCTTGAGCAAGCAGCATGAAGCGCTGAGCAGTTTTGACAAGTTTACGCAGGAACAGCTGCCAGAACTGGACAATGTTGTCCATCGCCATATCGACATGCTGCGTATCTCTGAACAGGACCATTTCAACCGTGTCAAAACGGCGCTGGAGGGAGCCAAAGAGAACCGTTTGGATATCGTCAAGGATGTGCAGCAGATCAAAGCCGCGATCGAGACGCTCCACGGTTCGCATCAGGAGATCTCCAACCGTATCGTTGCGGAGTCGCAAAAACGGCTGCATGAACTTCTTCGCAGCTTCTCCGCCCAGCTTGACACCCTCCGGGTACAGAGCGAAGGGCTCAGCACATCACTCTATGAAGACGAGTCGGTTCTCAAGAGCCTCAAAGAACAGAGCGAACTGCTGATGAAACAGACCATCCTCTCTGCCAAGCAGATGGATGAGATGCTCACCGAGGGCGACCGCGTAAGAGAGCTCTTTACACCGCTCTCAAAGCTGGTCGATCAGGTCTCCAATGTCCACAGCGACTATGTGAGCGCAAAAGTCAAACTTGACACCCTTGCGGATTCGCTGCGCAATGCCGAAACCCTTCAGGTCGAGCATCTTAAAGAGGAGGTAGAACAGCTCAGCCGTACGCTCAGCGTTCAGATAGACTCCTCCTTGCAAAAACTGCATGAACATTACCACATAGCGCAAAAAGATATCTCTTCAACCGTCCAGGAGCTCTCCGCAAGAGCGAAGATGCAAAAGAGCTATCCGATGGATAATGCGAATATTTAATCTTCTCGTTTCTGTGGCAGTGTCATGCGCGGCAGCTGAGCCTATGGTCGAACGCACACAGGTCGTCATGGGTACATTCGCCTCCATCACAGTGCCGCAATCGCAAAGCGCACATATGCAAAAAGCGTTTGAGCGTCTAAAGGCGGTAGAAAAAGCGCTTTCAAGCTATGATAAAAAAGCGGTAATCTACCGTCTTAACAGCGAACGAAACGTCTCCCTTGCAGCCGATACCTATGAGGCGCTGGAACTTTCAAAGCGCTACTATCGCTACAGCGGAGGTTATTTCGACATTACTGTGGGTTCCGTGACGAAAGATCTTTACCGTTTCGGCGAAGATGAACGCATTGCCGCGAATGAGGAGCTTGATAATGCGGTTGTCGGTTTTCAAGGTCTTCACTACAATGAGCAGAGAGCATGGCTGGATGAGGGGATCAAAGTCGATCTTGGCGGAATGGGCAAAGGGTTCGGCGTAGACAAGGCCTTCGAACTCTTGAAAGAGGAGGGTGTCCGGAGCGGTATTGTCGCCCTGAGCGGAGATATACGATGCATTCACCGCTGTTCACTTCAGATCGAAGACCCGTTCGGCGAGGGGCCACTTGCCACGTTTACCATGCGCAGCCCCGACAGTGCCGTGTCAACCAGCGGCAATTACCGCCGTTTCGTCGGTAGCGCGGAGCATAACCATCTCATCGACCCCAAGCGCAAGCGTCCGCAAAAGCGTTTCGCTTCCATTACGCTGGTCTCGACTCTCCCCAACAGTGATCTCGATGCCTATGCCACGGCCGCATCGGTCATGCCAAAAGAAGAAGCGCTGCGCTTTTTGAACGCTATCGAAGCGGGATATATCGTCGTTGAAAACAACGGCACCGTATTAGTCGGCGAGGGGCTTGATCGTTACGTCAGCACATTTACGCTGCACAAGGCCCGAGAAGCTGACGACGCAGAGCAGCCACAGCAGCCATAACGAGCCGAACACGAACGCTGTGAAACTCAGAAGTTTTAACCAGATTAAATAACCTGCGCCTGCGCTTATCAAGAGCGGCAGCAGCGTGTTAAGCATACCCGTAACTATCAGCAGCAGTGCTAGCGGCTTTGCACGGCGCTTCTCGCGCGGGGATGCAAAGAGAAAAAAATGCGCGGACACCATGACGAAGAGCCCCACGCCGCCCAGATGCGGAACCGCTGTTTTTAAAACGCCTTCACTGCTCTTCGCAGTGACATATGCAGCCGTGTCACCGAGATAGTAACGGTTCAGTTCTTCGACACCGTAACCGATCTTCATACCGTGCAGCAGCACTGCGCTGCCGATGAGCAAAAGAGCGAACAGTGCAAAGTAAAAGATGCTGAGGCGGTAGGCGGCATTCATGAACGCACCAGGTTCCACCCTGAAAGAAGGGTCATTAAAAGAGCGAACATATGCCATCCCCAAAACATTACCAGCCATACCCAGATAAAGAGTTCCCCAGCATAAAGCGCAGCCGGCAGGGCGGCAAGCGAGAGTATTGCGCTGAGCATAACACCGTTTATGAGTATCAGGCGCAAGCGCTCATGGGTGCAGAGGCGTGCAAATATGGCGCTCAGTGTCAATAATAGCATCATCGTAAAGAAGATGGCCGCATGGAGCGTTTCCATAAGCACGACCGGCATCATCGGTTCCATGAAGTTCTCTTCGTCGCCATAGAGCGCTACGCAGGCATCGTCATAGGTCAATCCGATGAGTGATGCTGTATTGAAGAGGTCGGCAATGATAAAGGCGAACGTAAAGAGCAGAAGAGCGCCCAGAAGCGGCCGCATGAGCGGATCGCGGTTAAGGTCTTTCACGAGGGTAAATTTCATAGCTGCCCCTTTACCTTTACCGCATATATTGCCAGTGCGAGACGCGCCGCGTCTGTGATCATACGCGCAGAGAGCGTTGCACCCGTAATCGTCGGTATGTTCTTGCCGACTCGAAGATCGCTCTGTGCCGATGCGTTAGCAAACTGCGACAGCCACGAAGCGGGCGGGAGAAATTCCGGCGGTTCGTTAAATGCGACGATCTCAATGCCCGCAATCTTCCCTTCCGCCGTGATACCGTAGAGTACGGCGGCATTTTTGCTTCGCACCTTGCCCGTAACAAGCACGCCGTAACCGCACACGCCCATTGCGCTTTCAGCCCGATAGAGCTTGTAGAGCCGTGTCGGCGGTTTCATCCGCGCCTGTTCCGTAACTGCTTTAAGCTCTGCGGAACCGAGCATCAATGTCTTTTTCGTCACCGTGCACTCCTCGGCGAACATCGCCTGCATGGCTGCCTCGGGCTTGATAAGCACGCCAGCGTGCAGAGAAAGCGAAAGGAGCGCTGCTGACAGCAGTATACGTATCATGGTTATCCTTTCAGGTCAGCAGCGTTTTAAAAGACAAAACCGATGCCGACGCTGAGGGTGTTGTAGTCCTCTTTGGCTGCATCGCTGTAATCTTTTTTCGTATAGTCGAGTTTCAGTACGACCTGATCCTGAGGAAGGTAGTTGAAACCGACGACCGTACTGCTCAGTTCGTTGTCTACGGTGCCGCTGACGACTTCGGACGTCGGATCATACTGCTCGTACTGCATGAATAGCGGCAGTTTATGGTTGGTCGAAGCCAGCGAGAGCAGGTCATACTGGGCATTGACGTAATATCCATACGCCTCTTTGGCTGCCGTTGCAGCAATTTTGTCGGCATTGCGGACTTTTGTCATCGTATAGAGCGCTTTTGCTTTGAAGGGGCCGTTTTCATAGACCGCATGGATATCACCCATGACCGCACTCGTGCCCGCAGGACGCCCCTGTGCGCCGTCACCGTAATAGCCCGATGCACCAACAAGCAGACCGTTCACGCCGCGGTAATCAAGGCGTCCGACGAACGCCGCGCGCTGCATGGTCGCTTTTTCTCCCGCCCCGGCCCGCCCGGAACGTATCCATTTGTAGGTACCCGCGTCCGCATTATTAAAATCAAGCGCATTGACCAAGCCGACGCTGTAGGAGAGGTCCGCCGTTTCGATCTCGCCGTATGCAAGCAGGCCGTTCTCATGCCATGTGGAGGGTATAAGGTACTTCTCTACGTCCGGGCGCTGCACCGTGTTAAAGAGCGTCGGCTCGTGGCGGAGGTTTGTCAGTCCTATCGGCACGAGAAGGTGGCCCACACGCACGTTAAAGACTTTGTCTATAAGAAAATCGAGGTACATGAACTCGGTAACGACTTTAGCGCCGCCGTGTTCGATCTCGATCTCCGTGTTGAGAATGATGCTGTCGGAAAACTTGTAGCCGATATAGGGAACGAACCGGTAAACGTCCGCGTAAGCGTCTTTACCGTCTCTATCTTCCGATGCCCAGTACATTTCACCGTAACCGCCGATGGAGAGGGGAGACTTGGAATAGTAGACTTTGGATGCGCCGTCACCCATCCCGTGGAGTGTCTGTGATTCGTCGATAGTGCCGAACTCAACACCGCTTTTCATCGAAGCGGTCTCCTCCATCAATATGTCCGTCTTCTCTTCGAGTGCCGCTATCTGGGCTTTAAGTTCAGTGATTTCGTTCCCGGCACTCTGTGCCGTCGTTGCCATAATGGCACAGAGTGCCGCAGGGAATGCAATGGTTTTCATTTTTTAGTCCTATGTAATAATAATCGTTATCAATAACTCTCGGCAATTCTAGCACCATTCTTAAAGCATGTCAATAGTTTTGATACTCATTATCATTATATTATTATCAAAAGTAAGGTTCATTTACGGGTGATCAGGTTGAAAGGCGGCGGTGTACTAGATAAGCGCGATAATTACAAGGGGAGTATAGATCATAAGACCCAAATAGGGCATAAGCGGGTGTAACGGTGCCAGCAGCACCATCGTGAGCTCCTGAGTGAGTGCACGTTTTTCAAATACCTTCTGAATAAGCAGTATCTTTGTCGCGATATCCACGGTCTTAATAAGAAGCAAGATGGCAGATGCAAAGGAGAGGTCGGTGACCATGGCGAGCCAGATGGCAAAGTAATACGTAGGATGCATGATCAAAAAGAGCAGGATGCTTTGTGCATAACGTCGGTGCATGCGCAGCAGCATACCCATGAGCGAATCGGCCTTTTGCCACTGGGCCTCAAAGAGTTCTAGCAAGATGTAGACGATAACGATGCTTATAAGTGTATCCATTGGCTTGGATTATACCAGTTTAACGATGAAAATGGTAGAATGCCGGCGGTACAACATGTGATTGCTTGGCTATGCAGCCAAGAGGAAAGTCCGGGCTGCCGTAAGACAGGGTTCCATCTAACTGATGGCCGACGCAAGTCGAGGGACAGTGCAACAGAGAGTAGACCGCCTCGCAAGAGGTAAGGGTGAAACGGCGGGGTAAGAGCCCACCAGTCCTTTCAGCAATGATCGGAGCTATGTAAACCCAACCTGGCAGCAAGAAACAGATGGTTAGCGTCTTACAATGCTATTGTTTCGCTAGAGCTATATAGTAATATATAGAGTAGATTAATTGTCACATAAACAAAACCCGGCTTACAGTTGTACCGCTTAAGCCTCTTCTTCATACCGTTCATCAAATTGACACTTACCGGCACTTACGGAATAGGCGTGATGCTTATCTCATGAAAATTTTTGATGTGGTAGGGAATATGGTGCTCGTTCAGTTTGTCGATGATTTTAACGATGTCACGCATCTTAAGAGCGTCAGACCCTTCCGACCGATTATAGAAGCAATTTGTATGCTTGTCGAAAACATAGGAAGAGAGGGGTAATGCCTGCAGTTCACTGCAGAGCGACGGTTCGAGGTTCATCTATAAGGCACCAATGGAAATAAAATGATTAATTATGCTGATTATAGATGAAACTTATCAAGTATCTATCAAAAAAAGTGCGAACCTGCTGTAAAGAGAGGTGTACAGCAGGGGAGATTGCGACGCGGAGGGTTTAAATACTGTATTTTTTACGGACCAGTTCTACCATTGAGAAAAGTCCCTCAAGCGTCATCGGTTTAGGCATGATGACATCATAGTGGGCATTTGAAGGTACCTCGAGATCTGTTGCGGAGAGTACACAGTAAAACAGATCGCTTTTTTTGGCATACATACTCTCGAGCATATCCCAACCGCCGAGTTTCGGCATCTGGATATCCGTGATCACGATGTCATAAGCCGTCTGATCAAACAGCTCCAGCCCCTCGAGACCGTTATAAGCACTGTCGACATTGTCAAAAAACTCTTTCAAGAAAGCTGCAAACTGCTGATTGATCGTCAGATCGTCTTCTACATACAAAACTTTCAAGTGCTTTACACTCTGCTGTAATTCTAGAATATCCATACTCTCTTGGGTCCTTTGATGATAGCCAGCGCGCTAAAGAAAGCACGAATTATCTTAGGATTATAGCAGTGAAATATTGTTTGCATATTAAAATTTTTTTTTATGTTTGACTCAAAGAGGAATTTTCATTATCAGCGCACACCGCCTAAGCGTTCTGCTCTCATCATAAGTTGAGATGACGTCAGGGTATTGAGAGTAGATATGGGAACGCCCGCTTCGCGAAGCATCTGCGCCGTCCAGCTGTTACAGTTGTTGAACAGATGGAAGCTCCCGGTTGATTTGTAGAAGTAGCTTCCGTCATATTGTCCTGGCTGTAACGCTGCAATCGTACCATCCTCACTGCGTACGAACTGCTTCACAATCCTTGTACACATCCGGTCAAAACCTTCGCGCGTCAGCTCCAGCGCAAAGATCTTCGAATCAGGGAAAAAATCGTGAAGCCGACCCTTCACGGCTGCCACGTGCAGCACAGAACCCGTCGGCCAGAATGCCGCTTTCATCGTCATACCGGAGGTACTCTCATCAGCCGGGTAGTAAGCCTCGTCGCCCCAGCCGATTTCGACGTATTCCGCATCGTTCCCGATCTCGCGCAGCGTCAGGCAGGAACCTGTATCATCTTGCCTGAATCCGATACCGCTGTGCATGCCGTGGTCGAGAATATAGACGGTTCTGTTTTCAGAAGCGCCGTATTCCGGAGGGTAGAAAGCCGATCCGCGGTTTGCACATCCGCTTAACAGGATCACAGACATGAATAAAAATGCTTTTAATAAGCCTTTCACTCGCTGTGGAATATAATGATTCAATTTATAAACATATACCGTCTTCATACAGGTATTATAGCTTTTACACAGGGGATGAGCATAGCGACTGCAGATAAGAGGAGTGTCCTCGACACGACAGCTATCGAAACAGAGATAGCCGCCATATCCAGACTTGTTAAAGAGATCGCCGTGATAGTACATGAGGGCCGGCTCTTTGCACTTATCGTGCCAGATCTTGATGCGGCTAAAGAGGCAAAGATCGTCAACATCGAAAACGAGATACGCTGGTACGCCGTCGAGCTGTACAATATGGATGTCGAATCTGATGCAAAAGTACGCGGCTACAAGATCCTCAAGACAGCGTTGCCCAGATCAGACGATGGCACACTCAAAAGAGGGGAGCTCTCCGCGCTTATCTATAGCGATACGAATGAGACTATGCCATGCGATGATGCTCCCCGGGGCGGAACCTATGATGAGCTGAGACGCTATCTTGAAAATGTCACTGACGTGCCTGTCTGCCCCGCGTCGCATATTGAACTCGATCTCGGGCTCGATTCGCTCGATTATGTGCAGCTCTTTACCTTCATCGAAGAGAGCTTTGACGTGAAAGTGGATGAGGCGCTCTTTTCGAAGATGATGCGCGTCGGCGAGCTGGCACACTATATCGATGCGAATATGGGCAAGAACGAACCGGCAGCTCAGCCCCAATGGCGCGATATCCTGCGTGAAAAAAGCGCTTATCGGCTCACGTACTCCTATCTCTACATAGCACTCTACAAGAGCCTGTTCCTGCCGCTGTTTAAACTCCACTTCCGTCTCAGCGTCAGCGGTACGCACAACCTTGCAAAGAGCCCCTGCATCATCGCCCCGACACACCAGAGTATGATCGACGGGTTTCTGCTCGCTTCCGCGCTGCCGTACGGTGTGTTGAAAAAGACGTTCTTTCTGGCATTTGAAGTCGTCTTCGGAAGCTGGTGGATGCGCCCCG
>JBFEWT010000008.1:0-32345 GCA_041546225.1 Sulfurimonadaceae bacterium | reverse complement strand
TGCGCTTTCAAACGATTTCGACCAGGCACAGATCGCTTACAAGCTGATCTCGCTCCTGCTCGAACGTACCTCTGTCAAAGGACCAACAAATATCGGTATCCCTGCCAAACGCCTTGAGCAGATCCTCCAGAACCTTGAGCGCCGCGGCGGTCACGGCGGACGCGGTCAAGGCGGTCGTCGTCACGGCGGCGGCGGTCGTCGTCACGGCGGCGGCGGGCGCAGTCATGGCGGCGGCGGACGCAGTCACGGCGGTTCGAACCGTTCACGAAACCGCGACTAACCGCTCTTTAACCCTCGAACAGAACACTTCAAATGAAGGCAGATTCAGATCTGCCTCTCGCTGCTTAGGCCCCCACATCGGCTCCGGAAAATAACTGTCCTCTTTAAAACGTGCGGTAATATGCCAGTGAACATGCGGCAACATATTTCCAAACGACGCGATATTGATCTTCTCCGGACGGTAATACGCCAGCATCTCCCTCTCGATGATATCAAGAGCGTTCCAGATAGCACCCTTCTCTTCCGGTGAGCACTCACTGAACTCTTTATGTATCTTCTGCGTAAAGACCTTTAGCCAAGGCACTTCGCTCTCATGCTTTTCAATTCTGATCAGTTCGTCTTCATACACCATAACCTATACTCCCGTCTTAATTGAACCGATTGTATCCTGAGTTCACTTAGCAGACTATCTTTCTTTAAAAAATGCAATGCTACAATCGTACAAAGGAATGTAATGCCGTTAAACAGGTTACTCGAAGATTTTTATTCGAAAACAGGAATCGTTTTTACCGATAAGCATGAAAATGTCAAAAGCAAGATCCAGCGCTTTTACGCACGTGAAGGGTATGAGAGTCTTGAGCGTTTTGTTGACGCCCTGAGCCGTGACAAAATGCTTTATGAACGTTTTATAAATCTGCTGACAGTCAGCGAGACCTATTTCTTTCGTGAGATGACCCAGATCAAACTCTTTCTTGAAACCGTGGAATCGAAGAAAAACTCCCCGATCAAGATCCTGTGCGCACCCTGCGCCAGCGGGGAAGAGCCCTACACCCTCCTGATCGCCCTTCATGAGGCGGGTTTTTCGCTGGATAAGATCTCACTTTACGGTATTGACATCAACAGCGACGAGATCGCAAAGGCTGAGGCAGCATGCTTTGCGCCCAGACGTCTTCACAAACTCAGCCAGGCAGAGATTACAGCCTATTTTACGCCGAAGGAGAACAATTTCGTTCTCAAAGAGGCTATCCGCAAGCATGCCCAATTCTCCCAAATGAACATCTTTGATACCTGGCCTGCCCAGCTGAACGGCTTTGATGCCATATTCTCACGTAACATGCTTATCTATTTTGATGAAAAGGCGAAGAGGAGAAGCGAAGAGATATTTTATGAGAAACTCTCACCGGGCGGAACACTCTTTTTGGGACATGCGGACATCATACCCAACAGTGTAGGGTTGAAAAAAGAGACAAGGAACGGGATCAGTTATTACAAGAAAGAGGGGTGAGGTTCACCCGGGAAAGAAGTCTCTATTTTCCGCTGAACGGTACCAGGGCGCTGCCCCAGGTCAAACCGCCGCCAAAGGCATCAAGCAGCATCATCTGACCGTTTTTCAACTTACCCGCTTCATAGATATCGTTTATGGCCATAGGGATAGACGCTCCGGAAGTATTACCGTATTTTGCGACGGTAAGTACGACCTGCTCTTCACGCAGTTTCAATGCATCGCCCACCGCCTTGATGATACGGTAGTTCGCCTGGTGCGGTACGAAGTGGTCAATTGAGTCGGAGTCTATGCCGTTATCCGCAAGGATCTGGACAACGTCACTTGTCAGGGTACGCACGGCGACTTTGAACGTCTCGTTGCCCTTCATCTTCATGTAGCAGCCCGCTTTTTCGCGATCGAGGTCATCATGTGCAGAACCGCTGCCGCCGTTTGGCGTCATAAGCAGGTCGGCATAGCCGCCGTCTGCGCCGGTATGAACATCGAGGATACCCTCGTTTTTCTCTGTCGTCGCACTGATGACTGCCGCACCGGCACCGTCGCCGAAAAGGATACAGGTACCGCGGTCGCTGTAGTCGGTAATAGAGCTCAGTTTTTCAGCACCGATGATCAGGACGTTCTTTTTCATACCCGATTCGATAAATGCTTTTGCGATGCTCAAAATGTAGACAAAGCCGGTACACGCTGCAGAGATGTCGAACGCCGTTACTTTCGGAAGGCCGAGTTTGGTAGCGATGATGGTTGCTGTCGAAGGCATACAGAAGTAATCAGGAGAGATCGTAGCACACACGACCATGTCGATGTCGTCTTTGTTAAGACCGGCACGTTCAATAGCGATCTCGGCCGCTTTGACGCCCATATCGCTGGTCGTTTCATTCTCTGCGGCGATGTGACGCTCTTTGATCCCCGTACGTTTGGTTATCCATTCGTCCGTTGTATCGACCATCTTGACAAAATCTTCGTTAGTCAAAACTTTTTCCGGCACATAAGCACCGATAGAACGAAATGCAGCGTACATATTATCCCTTGTTGGTCAGTTCACTCAAACGCTTCTCAATATGGTCATTGACACCCGTGTCGACATAACGGATCGCTTGAAAAATGGCGTTTTTGATCGCCTTTGGGTTGCTTTTGCCATGGCTGACGATCGCACACCCTTTAATACCGATAAGCGGTGCCCCGCCGATCTCGGCATAATCTATCTCTTTTTTGAGCAGTTTGAACACGCGGCGCATAAGGAGCGCACCGGTAATGGCAACTGCCGATTTGCGGATATAGTCCTTTATCAGCAGGCTGATAGTCGACGAGACCCCTTCGGCTGTCTTAAGAACAAGGTTGCCGATAAAGCCGTCACATACGATGACATCGCATGAACCGTTAAAGATATCGCTGCCTTCGACATTGCCTTTAAAGCCTTCATAACCCTGAAGCATTTTGAACGCTTCTTTGGTTACCTCGTTGCCCTTGGACTCTTCTTCGCCGTTGGCAAGCAGACCGATACTCGGGTTTTCTACCCCCTGCATATCACGGGCATAGTAGTGACCCATTACGGCAAACTCGAGCAGGTTGATCGCTTTACAGTCGACATTGGCCCCAACGTCGAGAAGAACGCTTCGACGGCCCGCGTTTGTCGGCATCAATGTGACAAGCGCCGGACGGCTGACATGCTTAAGACGTCCGAGACGCAAGGTTGCAAGACTCATGGTCGCACCGCTGTGACCTGCTGATACGACACCGTCAGCTTCGCCGTTTCGCACCAAATCGATTGCTTTGTAGATCGAGCTCTCTTTGCGTTTAAGCGCATCGGTAGCCGCGTCGCCCATGTCGATGACATCGTCCGCTTCTACAATCAAAATTTTGTCTTTATAGCCCTTCGGCAACAAAGACAAAATCTCATCTTTTTTACCCACAAGGATCGGTTCGAACTTTTTGCTCTTAAGAGCCTCTATACAGCCTTTTACAATTGGCTCAGGACCGAAGTCCCCGCCCATTGCATCAATCGCGATCTTAATCATCGATTACTTATACTCACCTGTTGTCGGGTTGACATGGTGTGGCATTTTGTATGTGCCGTCTTTGTCTTTTACCGGACGAGCCAGGCTGATTTTATAGTGAGTTCTACGCTTTGCTGCACGTGTTTTACTTACTCTTCTCTTAGGTACTGCCATGATTGGTTCCTTTCATTAGTTTTACAAGATTCACAACTAAAATAGTCGCTTTTGATCAATTCGATTTCCGAGTGCAAGATCTCGTCAAGATCGATGACAGAGTCTTCGACTTCCACGATGTCGTACTCTTCATCCTCAACGCTGCTGATGCCGTCTGAGAGTAAAAACTCGACTTCTTCGTCAAGTTGCCGCTCTACCGTTTCGGCACAGATATCGCACGGCAGCTTAATGCTTCCGCCGATATGCGCTTTCAGAAGAGTCAAAGTACGTTTTTTAAGTTCAAGCGTACCCGAAAATGTTACATCCCCTGACCTTAGATCAAAGGGCTGGGGTGTGGTGCCTATACGGCGAAATTGAATCTTCATCTATTCGGAGTTACGAGATTTCGCGACCCGAGAAGAAGAAGTTAATTTCGATTGCCGCATTTTCCAATGAGTCACTTCCGTGAACTGCATTAGCGTCAATGTTTTCAGCGAAATCAGCACGGATTGTACCTGCTGCCGCTTCTTGCGGGTTTGTAGCACCCATAAGGTCACGGTTCTTAATGACCGCGTCTTCACCTTCAAGTACGCTGACAACAACCGGTCCGCTTACCATAAAGTCAACAAGGTCGTTGAAGAATGGGCGCTCTTTATGTACTGCATAAAATGTTTCCGCGTCAAGACGTGAAAGTTGCATTTTTTTAGTTGCAGCGATTTTAAGGCCGTTACTCTCAAAGCGATCTAAAATTTTACCAATTACACCTTTTGCTACTGCATCAGGCTTAATGATAGATAGTGTACGTTCCATCAAAGCTCCTATAATCATAGTCATGATCAAAAAATAGAGTGCAATTATAGCAGAAAATTTTACATCTAAGTTTAAACCTTAAATTTCTCCTCCTGGTATCCTCAAAATAAGCGGCTATTATGTTTTCAGTGAGAAGATCTCATGCTCTTCAAACTGTCGCTCTTCTTTCTCTTCGCCTTCGGCATTTGCGTCAGCGGCATCCTTCTTCGATATCGTCGCGCCAAGACCAGCCATCTTCAGCTTCATATCCGATGCAGAGGTCGCGTAGTTGAACGCTTCCTCCTGCGAAATGCGTCCGGACTGGAACAGGTCGAGAATACCCTGGTCAAAGCTCTGGGAACCGTAGATCTCTTTACCCTCTTCGATCGTATCGAGGATCTCGATATCGCGATTTTCCATGATGAGCTGTTCAATACGCGGTGTTCGGACCATGATCTCCAGTGCAGCACAGCGCTTGCCGTCGATTGTCGGGATCAGACGCTGCGATATAACACCCTGTATAACACCGCCGAGTGTCAGACGGATACGGTTCTGTTCCTGTGTCGGGAAAGTCGAGATGATACGGTTGATCGTCTCTTTGGCATCGAGTGTGTGCAGTGTCGAGAAGACAAGGTGACCGGTGTCGGCGGCATGCAGGCCGATCTCGATTGTCTCCATATCCCGCATCTCACCGACGAGGATGATATCGGGGTCTTCACGCAGTGCGGCACGCAGTGCATTGGCGAAACTGAGTGTATCCTGTCCGATACTGCGCTGGTTCAGGATACATTTGCGGTCTTTGTGTACGAACTCGATCGGGTCTTCAATGGTAATGATATGTTTGCGCTTGTTCAGGTTGATCTCGTTGATGATCGCTGCAAGCGTCGTCGACTTACCGCTACCCGTAACACCGGTCACCAAAACAAGCCCGCGTTCTACATCTGTGAACTTATGGACGACTGATGGCAGGTTAAGCTCTTCAATAGAGAGGATCTTGACGGGAATAACACGGAAAACGGCAGAGACGCCGTCCATCTGGAAAAAGATGTTAACACGGAAACGCGTATTCTCATCGAACGGGTATACGAGGTCAAGCTCTTTTTTTTCGACAAACTCGTTAAAACGGCCGCGCAGAAGTTCTTTTGCGAACGTCAACGCATCCTGTTTGGAGAAGATCTCACCCGAAAGCGGGATAATATCGCCGTTGATACGTGCACGTACCACCGAGTTGGCTTTCACGTGAAGGTCACTTCCCCCCGCTTCGATCATACGCTTAAGATAGGCCCGGATCTTCTTCAGTGTCTCAAATGTTAACTTCGTTACGTCTACTTGCGCTTCTGCCATAATCGCTTCCCCTACTTTAATTCATTCATGATCTCATCGAACGCGTCTTTAAACGCCTCAAGACCATCGCTTATCTGCTTCTCGATGACAGCGTCGAAGTCAATGCCCGCCGCTGCGATCGCACTGAAAAGTGCCGTTACCTTCTGTGGTTCTATCGGCAGCTTTGCACTGTTCGCTTTCCCTGCGACAAAAGCGTGAACCGTCTCTATCGGTGCCGTATTGACACTGTTGTATGCCAACAGTTCATCGACATAATACGAAGCCCGCAGGCTGTCGCCTTTGACCCCGGTACTTGCAAAAAGAGTACGGCAGCCCGCTACGCCTTCGGCTTCAACTGCGTCATAGACTGCCGAAGCGTTGTAGATACCTGCGAGAGAAGGTTCGAGACCTTTGGACGAGAGCTCCTCGTCCATCGCGCGGTCGATACGGCTGACAAAAACGCTGATGACCGTCGCGGCACTTTTCCCGCCGGCGTCAAGGCCTCTTTGGAATGCCCGCGCACAGTTTTGCGCCTGCTCTTTTGAGAAGATGAGTGTCGCGTTGACGCAGATCCCTTCGCGCACCAGCGCTTCCATCGCCTCGTACCCTGCCTGTGTTGCAGGGATCTTGATCATGACGTTGGGACGGTCGATCGCTTTGTAGAGGCGGATACCCTCGGCGATACTTCCGCTCGCATCATCGCACAGGTGCGGATCTACTTCGATACTGACATAACCGTCATCGCCTGCGTCAAAAAGCGGACGCAAAACATCTGCCGCCTTTTGAATATCATAGATCGCCACTGTTTCGTATTTTTCTTTGGGAGAGAGACCTGAGAGTGTCGAGAGTTGCTCTTTGTATGCCGCAGAGGTAAGGATCGCATTTTTAAAGATCGCCGGGTTGGATGTCGCCCCGTTCACGATCCCTTTTTCAATCAACTCTTTGAATTCGCCATCGAGGAAATCGCGTTCAATAAAATCTGCCCAGAGCGAAAACTTCAAATCCGTTATATACATTATGTTGAAAACTCCCGTTTTTTTGTGAATCCATTATAACCAAAAGTAAGTATAAATATTTCTAAAACGCACTGCTTTATCGATCTATCTCTATTTTTGAAAAGATCACTGCGCCGTTCGTACCGCCGAAGCCAAAATTACAGCTCATCGCCGTTTGCAGCGGATGGTGCTGCGCTTCATTGACTACCAGGTTTACAGAGGCCATCTCCTCTTCCGAAGCCGCATAATTGATGATCGGCGGTACGATATTTTCACGCAGGCTCATGATGGTGATGACCGCTTCGATCGCCCCAGCCGCACCGAGGCAGTGGCCTATCTGCCCTTTGGTCGAGCTGACCGGCGTCGCTTCGCCGAGCGTCTGCGCTATGGCGGCAGCTTCATAGAGGTCGTTGTAGCGCGTACTGGTGCCGTGCGCGTTGACGTAGTCCACACCCTCAAGACCGGCCATCTTCAGCGCATGCATGATCGCTTTTTTCGCTCCGCTGCTCTCGCTGTGCGGCGTCGTGATGTGGTGTGCGTCGCCGCTTTCGCCGAAGCCGGTCACTTCTGCATAGATGGTGGCACCGCGTTTGCGGGCATGTTCAAGCGTCTCGATGACCAGCGCTCCGGCCCCTTCGCCCATAACAAACCCGTCACGCCCGCTGTCAAAAGGCCTTGAAGCGCCTTTGGGGTCATCATTGCGTTTTGAGAGCGCATTCATGGCACCGAAACCGGCCATCGCCAACGGTGTTATGGCGGCATCGGCACCGACGACCAGCATCCCCTCGCATTGGCCAAACTGCAGTGTCTTGTAGGCTTCGATGATGGCGTGGGTACCTGCGGCGCATGCCGTGGTCACACTCAGGTTCGGCCCCGTCATACCAAAGCGTATAGAGACGTTCCCGCCGAGCATATTGGGAATATAGGAGGGGACAAGGAACGGTGTCGTGTGGCGCAGATGCGTCTCATGCTTTTTATCGCAGGCCGCTTCTATCGAAGCGATGCCGGCCATCCCGTTGGCACTGACGACACCAAACTCCGAGCAGTCGACATCATCAAGCCCCGCGTCGCTGTAGGCTTCCTGCGCAGCGTGCAGGCCCAGCTGGATAAAACGGTCGGCTTTTTTGACATCTTTCTTCTTCATGACGCTCAGCGGGTCAAACCCTTTCACCTCGGCCGCGATGGTAGTACTGAGACCTTCGGTCGGACAGAGGGTAATCGAATCCACGCCGCACTCCCCGCGCACAATAGCATCAAAAGAACCTTTGTCATGTCCGAGGGCATGGATCATCCCCATCCCCGTCACTACGATCCGCTTCATAGAAGCTCCTTGGAAAAATGTTCAAACAGGCTGTCTGCCCAGCTGTCGATGTCCGTTCCCGTCTGGCTGGTCAGGATGACCAGAGAGAGTTCGTTTGCCGGGTACATCCGGATGATCGTCCGATACCCGGGCCCCACACCCTGATGCTGGTAAAAAACCTCACCCTCGTTCTCTATATGATACCATCCGAGCCCAAAATGTGTGCTGTCATAGGGTGAGAAGATACTATCGACCCGGGCCAGAGGCCCCTGCATGAACGCCTCATAGGCGGGGAGTCCAAAGAGCGTAAGCGAGTGGTACGCTTTCATGAAAAGCGCCATGTCATGCAGGGAACCGACCAGCCCTCCCGCAGGCGCCCATGGGATATGAAAACGGTTCAGCCAGAGCATCGTCCCCTCGTAATGGCTCTTTGTCTCCTCCGAGAGCATCATGCGCATCGCCAGGTCTACTCCGGAGAACATCCTGAGCGTTCCGAAGACTTCGCGCGATGCCATCGCCTCATCGTATTCGAACCCGGTCGTTTCCATGCCTGCGGGTCTAAGAACACGCCGGTATACCGCTTCCTCGAAAGCGTTTCCGGTCAGTTTCTCTATGAGGTAGCCCGCAATGATATATTCGGCATTGGAGTACTTCGCCTCGCTGCCGGGTGCATAGTCAAGCTCGACAAACTCCGGCAGGCTCTCTTGGTATGAGAGCATCTGTTCATAACGCGCATCGTTGAACATATAGCTGATGTTTCCGCCGCTGTCGGTGATGCCCGAACTGTGGCTTAGCAGCTGCTGCAGGGTGACATCGACATCTTTGCCCTCATAACGCGCTTTAAAACGGGGGAAGTACGTCGAAAGCTTCGCATCTAGCGCTATGCGCCCCTCCTCGACAAGCTGCAGCATCACCGTCGCCGTGATGATCTTGCTCAGCGAAAAGAGGTGGTAGACACTGTGTACGCTGCTGGGGCGCTCCTGCTGCGCATCATCGAAACCGAATGCCTTTTCGTAAATGATCTCGTTGCCGTGCAGTACCGCCACTGCCGCGGAAGGGGGTGTTTTTGAACTGACTTCATCTTTTACAAACGCCTCAAACTCTGCAATGCCCGCATACAGCGCACATACGCAAAGCGATGCCAGCAGGAAAAGACGGAAGATCATTTCCGTACCTTTTTCCCCATGCTGTTCTTAGGGACTGCCTCTACGTGATGGAGCGAGAAGTGGAAGTTGATCTGCGGATAGTGGCTCTTGAAAAGCGCTGTGACATCGCCGGGCTCTACATTTTTGCCGCCGGCTATCTCAATGCGCAGCGACTCGTCTTTCAGACGGCTGCTGTCGCGCTCAAGGCGGATAAGCGCCTCTTTTACCTTCAGATGTTTCTCGATCAGATGTTCGAGCTCCGTTACCGAAATACGCTTGCCCGAAACCTTGATGATCTCGCTTAAGCGGCCAAGCAGGCGGAACCGACCGCCCTCTGTCTCGATGATATCCGTCGTGGTAAAGGGGTGCGGCATCGGCTGCAGCTGCTCTTGTATGGTATACGCCGAAAGGTAAGGAGAGTCGACGCACATCACATCATCGCCGTTTGCCGTTATCTTTACGTCTGCCAGCGGTGTCCACCACGGTGTCACGCCGCGTTTGACCGCGATGCCGCCGGTCTCCGTAGAGCCGAACAGCTGCAGCAGGGTCGTCTCGTATTTCGCCTCGAACGCTTCGACCTCCTCTTCGAGCAGCAGCCCTGTCGAAGAGAGGAAATGGACATTGGGTATCGGCTTCGCCCGGCGCAGTTTCAGCAGCGATTTCAGGTAGACCGGGCTGGTCACGACCAGCGTCTTCTTCCCCTCATGCAGCTCCAGCAGCTCCTGCGGCCAGTACTCCTCTTTAAAGAGTACTTCGCAGCCCAGTGCCTTAGGGAGCATGACCCCTGAGAGGAAACCGTAGATATGGATAAACGGCACCGTGACGATGACACGTTCATACCCCTCTTTGGCAAAGAGTCCGCTCAGTGCCTTCAGCTCTTTTTCGATGTTCGCCTTTGTCTTGACCGCGCCCGTCGGGACACCTGTCGTACCCGACGTGAAGAAAACGGCATAGGCCTCATCGGGCAGGCTGCAGCTCTCTTCGGGCGAGTCGTACGCACTCACCCCGTAACTGCTCACCCGCTGTGCGATCGATTCCATGTTCGCATCGAAGAGGACGGGTGTCACCCCTTCGGCAACCGCCTTGTGCAGGAGTGCAAAGAGCTGCGGCTTCTCCTTTGCATGAAACGTCGCGGCCTTTTTCGCACAGATGCTCTGTTCGTCCATCAGTGCCTCCAGGCTGTAGCGCTGCGTGTTCCCTTCTGTGTCGATATATATGATCTCCATACCCTACCCCCTTCGCAACTGGATGCGTTGCAGTAAAAATGTCGCTGCGATACCCGTAGCAATGACGATGCCGATGTGGTGCAGCGCCCCGATATTGCTGAATACGAAAATGCCAAAGCCCGAGAACGTCGTCAGCATGGCATAGTAGATGGCCTCGTCGGTCTGCGCTTCGGGGCTGCTCATATAGATGCCGTAATCGATCCCCGCGACCATGACGATGATGAGCGCAAAAGCATGCATCAGCGACAGCGGCGAGGTAAATGCCAACAGCAGCAAGATCATGCTCAGCGGGAAGAGAATATAGTTCATCGCCCGCAGCGCGTCCGATCTGAGCATCACGATAAAAAAGAGTGCGATCGCTCCGAGTGTCATCGCGCCTATAAGCAGAAGCTGTCCGCTTACCCTCTCCACACTGTTCTCAAGTATCTTCGAGGTATGCAGCAGTACGCTCCCCTCGGTCGCATCAAACCCCTCTGCCGCCTCAAAAGGGACAAAGCCAAGGCTCATCCAGCGGCCATCATCGAGCTTTTTCGTCTCATAGCCTAATGAGCTCAACAGTGCCTGATCAGGCGACTGACGCTCTCGCAGTGCGGCATCGAGGGCATAGGCGTCGGCAAACGTACCTTTTCGAAAGCCCACTTCCGTCGCGATAGCCTCCACCCGTACTCCCAACCCGTTCAGGCCCGCGGCTTCGAGCTTGGCAAGGTAGCTGTTATATGCCGCTTCGCTTCGGTAGAGGTCCGCAGGCGAACGCAGTAGCGCATAGCGTTCTCTCAACGCTTCGCTGCGTGCCACCACTTCATCCAGACTCTCGCCATAGATAAGGACCGGCACCTGTTTTTGCACCGCACCCGCGACATAACGCTGCAGCTCCTGAAGCTCGCTGTTTTGGTAATCGAGCCGCTTGAGGTCTCCGTCAAACTCCAGCTGCGACGCGGCGACTGCCAGCACTCCAAAAGAGAGCAGCGCGACACTGCGCGGCCGTAAGAGACCCGCGGCTGGCGCGGGCATGCGCAGGCGCTCTGCTTTGGGCTCAAAACGCATCGGGGCGAGGAGGAAGGTGAATTGGAAATAGGCGAAAGCCAGTGCTGCAACGGCGAAAAGGCTCAGCTGTTCGATAAGCGGGAAGTCTGCGAAGAAAAGGATCCCGAAGCCTGTAAATGTCGTCAAAAAGGCGAAGAGGACCTTCCGCCGTCCGGAAGAGGCCTCGCTGTAGTAGCCGTGGAAATAGTAGTGAAAGAAGTAGTCCACCGCCATCATCACAATACCCGAACCAAATGCCAGCGTAAATACGGAGACAGACTCAAACCATGCCGTTACCGCGCTCAAACCGACAAACAGCGATCCTCCAAGCGCCAGTGACGTGACGACAAGCACTTTGAAGTTCCGCAAGGCCAGCGCATAGAACAGAAGCAGCAACAGCAGTGTCGCCGTTACGATAAGGTTCACTTCCCCTTTGATATTAGCCGAGTTTTGCGCCGTAAAATAGTGCGGTGCAAAAGCGACGACGTCCGCACCGTAAGGCTTCAGAAGCGTCTGGAGCGCTTCCATCAGTTTTCTCGCGCCCTCCACATCCGCCACTGGGACATCCAGTGTCGCACTGAGCAGGTAGCCCTCCTCGCCCAGCGTCAGATAGCCGCCGCGGCTGGAAGCAGAGAGCTGTTTCATCGGGTCTTCAAAGAGCCCGAGCGGATCAGCCGTATCGATGGGGACCATGATGAACGACGAACTTGCCTCTGCGTAAAGTGCTTCAAGTTTTTTCCTGATGGATACGTCGTCGAGCGCTTGCTCTTTGAGTCTGGCACGTTGGTAGAAGCCGCTCTGCAGCGATGCGGCAAGGGCCGGATCAAACGTGTCAGAGCGGTAGTTGAGCGTCACTACGCCTTCAACATCGCGGACGCTTTGCGCGATCGCTTTGATCCGCTCGCGGCTTGCGGTGTCAAAGCCTTTGGAGACAACGACCAGACGGTTGAGCATCTGCAGGGAGGAAGCGTCGCGCAGCTGTGCGGTCTGGGTGTTTTGCGGAAAGACCCCCAGCAGGTCCGTACTCAGGCGCTGCGGGGAGAAGAGCATCGCCGCAGCGGCCATGACTGCGACATAGAGCAGGAGCGTGAGTTTACCGGTCGATATCAATGGAGATCTCATTGCGGTTGCTCATCAGTGTCTTGATCAGGCTGGGCTGACCCTCTTTTTGTACTACCGTCACCGAAGTGACGACCTTGTCAGTCGGGGCGATCGGGTCCAGGTGGAGTTCATTACCCTTTATACTGACTGTAAAGTAGCGCTGCAGTGCTTCGATATCGCCGCGGTAGAGCCAGAGCAGCAACTGCATATAGAGCTTCATCCCCGGGTCGGCCTCAAGATCGATCTCCTGCGTCAGTTCCCCCGCCGCGTCAAATATTTTCAGGTGCGTCTGCGTATACTCGATGCGTTTTTTCTCGGGCTTCGTATACTCGATGTTCATTCCCTCGCCGCTGAACTCGATGTGCCCCGTGAACGAAAGGGTCTTGTCAATGCTGTAGACATAGCGCTGCTCTTCAAAGCCGAACCCTTCGCCGCCGAACAGAAGCGTACTTAACATGCCAAGCAGCACAATGATATGTTTCATGAGAAGACCTTTGTCACTTCTGCCTGCATCGTGTCATGTACGCGTCTTACCAGCTCGCGCACCTTCTCACCCTCTTGCGGGTAGATGGGGTCAAGGTAGATGACGGAGATATCCGTACGGTTGAACGTCTTCGTGACATTGGAGCCTTTGGTGACGATCTTGCCCGTCCCCTGTATGATCACCGGGACAACTGGAACATTGTTTTCCATGGCAAGGCGGAACGCCCCTTTTTGAAAAGGTTTCAGCGTGTCGCTGTAGTTTCGCGTACCCTCCGGGAAAAGAAACACCGACACACCCTCTTCGAGCGCGCGCTGCAGACGGTTATAGACGGCAATGGAGGCGTTGGGATTATCGCGCTGCATGTAAAAGACGCCCACAAGCCGCGGGATCTTCAGGAAGATCGGCAGGTCGCTGACGGGATGGTTGGAGATGCTGGCAAAGTTCTTGATCATGCTGCCTATGAGCACAAAGTCGATGGAAGACTGATGTGATACGGCATAGACGGCGGGCTGAAGCGCATTGAGGTTATGCGGGTTGACAATGGTGATCTTCCCGATAAGCGGCGACATAAAGAGAAAGAGCCGCCAGTAATACTGCACCACCCACTGGAAACCCGCACGCGGGTCTTTACCGATGAGGAAAAAAACTCCCGCGACGGGCAGCGCAGAGATAAGCGCCAGGACCATCAGAAAAATAAAAAGAAAATAGATATACGCACTGAGAAGTTTAGATGCCATGTAGTTTCCCGTAGATGATTTGAGTAGAGAGGGCAAGGCCGAAAAGCAGGTACCAGCCGAGCGTCGAGTAGAGTGCCCACCATGTAAGCGGTGCGAAGACCATAGCGATCTGGATCGTCACATTCACGCCGTTTACCGCAGCCCAATAGGCATGGGAGCGGTCGATGTACCGCAATTTCTCTTCGTTCAGGTTCACTTTGGGGACCTTCTTGACCATATCGGCGAGAAAAGGACGGTTTCGCAGGGTCGCGTCGAGAAATTTGATAAAGAAGAAGAGCGATATAAATACCGGCAGAAGCGTAAAGAGCAGACTGCTCTCCATCAGCCAGACCGCCAGACCGATCATCGTTGCTGCAGCCGGGACCAGCAGCTCGGCAAGATCACGATGACGCCAATACCCGATGGCGAGCCAGAGAACGCCGATAAGGCTCAGTACCGCTCCAAGCAGTGCAGGCTCGAAAAAACGCAGCCCGACGACGACAAAGAGAATATAGAGCAGTACTGCTAACATAATGTCTTATTTCGACTGGATGAGCTTGACGAAATCACTTACCGTACGGATCTTTTGCGCATCTTCGCTTTTAAGCGGCACACCGAGCAGTTTATCCATATTGACGATCAGGTCGATCGCATCCAGACTGTCCAACTCAAGGTCTGTAAAAAAGTTGGCATCGGGATGGATCTCATCCTCTTCAACTTCGAACTCCTCGATAAGGACCTCTTTGAGTTTTTCCATGATTTGTGCTTCAGTCATTCGTATGTTCCTATATTTTTTTAAAGATAAGCGACGTATTGATGCCGCCGAAAGCAAAGTTGTTGTTCATCACCACGTCGTGGTTCCCGTAACGGTGTTCAAAGAGATAGTCCAGCGGTGCACATTCGCTGTCTGCTGCTTCGAGGTTCTTGTTCGCAGGCATCAGACCGCTCTCAAGGCTGATCAACCCGATGATGGACTCGACAACGCCGCATCCACCGAGCAGGTGCCCCATATACCCTTTGGTACTGCTGATAGGGGTATCGGAACCGAAGACCGCATGCGTGGCGAATGATTCGGCGATATCTCCCTTGTGCGTCGAAGTCGCATGGGCATTAATGTAACCTACCGCATCAGGCGTCACACCGGCATCTTCCAGTGCCAGTCGCATCACCTGCTCCATCCCCTCTTTTGAAGGGGTGGTGATGTGCTCGCCGTCACACGAGGTCGCATAACCGATCACCTCGGCATAGATCTTCGCACCGCGCGCTTTGGCATGTTCATACTCTTCGAGCACGAGCGTACCCGCACCCTCGGCGGTCACCAGACCGTCACGATCCCTGTCGAAAGGACGGGGAGTCTTCTCCGGTGTATCGTTATAGACTTTTGACGTTGCCCCCATGATCTCGAATACACCGGCATTCATCGCATGCGCGCCTTCGCTGCCGCCGACGAACATGATATCGCTCATGCCGTACTTGATACTCTCGTAACCCGTACCGATCGCCATGGACGAAGAGGTACATGCCGAACATGTCGGAAGGTTACGGCCGCGGATATTGAACATCGCTGCGATGTTCGCGGCTACCGTGTGGCTCATGATCTTCAAAAACCCCATGGAGTTTTGCCCATGGAAGCTCTTGTTGCTTGCGATCTCGGTGATATAAGGGAAGATTACCTCATCCGCGCCCATCGTCGAACCGAACGCAATACCGGTGCGCGGATTGCTGATCTGCTCGGCGTTCAAGCCCGAATCCGTGATGGCATCTTGCATGCTTTTCGCCGCCATCAATGCGACACGTCCCATAGAACGGCGGTCTTTGCGGGGGATCTCTTTGTAGTCTTCCCACTCGACAACCCCGCATACACGCGTTTCCAAACCTTCGAACTCACTCCACTCGGGAAGGTTCCGAACCCCGCTTTTCATCGCTTCGAGCGACGCTTTAAGCGTTTGCATATCATTGCCCAGAGGCGAGAGCATGCCGATTCCGGTAATTACAACACGACGCATCAAAACTCCTAACGTACCATTCCGCCGCTGACATTGATCGTTTCAGCAGTGATATACGATGCTTTGTCAGCAAGGAAAAGTACCGTCTCCGCTACATCTTCGGCTTTGCCGATACGACGCAGGGGAATAGACTTCTTCATCTCTTTAAGCGGAAGCTCTTCTGTCATCTCCGACTCGATAAGACCCGGAGCGACACAGTTCACACGGATCTTGTAGCGTGCAAGTTCCAGTGCCAGGGCTTTCGTAAAGGCGATGATGCCGCCCTTGGTCGCGGAGTAGTTCGTCTGTGCGATGTTGCCCGCGATACCCGAAACAGAAGAGATGTTGACGATGGCGCAGTTCTTTTTGGAGATCATATTGCCTACGACTGCCTTGGTGACGCGGTAGAGGCCGTTAAGGTTCGTATCGACCACATCTTCCCACTCTTCGTCGTTCATCCAGAAGAAAAGGTTGTCTTTGGTAATGCCGGAGTTGTTGACCAACACGTCGATGTCAAGCGGCTCGAGAGCGTTTTTGACACTCTCCTTGTCACGGACATCAAACTGTACCAGTTCTCCGTTTTTGATCTCGTCAAGAAGTGCGTTTGCCTTTTCGGGCTTGCTGCGGTAGTGAATGTAGACAAAGTAGCCCGCATCGGCAAATGCACGTGCGCATGCCTCGCCAATCGCGCCTGTAGCACCCGTCACCAGCACTTTTTTCATTACGAAAGCTCTCCGCTTCTGATCATTTCGACGACCTTCTTGATCTCTTTATCCATACGGCGGTCTTCAATAAGCGGTGTGATCTCTGAACGGATCTTCTTGTACGTCTTCTGAAGATGCGGAGAGATACCGCTTTCGCTGCGGATGTCCACCGCTTGTGCCAGACCCATGAAGGCGATTGCCAGCATGTTCTCAAGATCAGGCAGGATACGCTTGAAGTTCAACGCAGCCGTTGTTCCCATACTGACCTTGTCCTGATTCAGTGACTCTGTCGGGCGGGAGAATACCGATGCCGGGACGATGTTCATCATAACATCCGCACTGAGCGAGCTTAGCGTGATCTGCATCGCTTTAAAGCCGTGGTGGTGCGCTTTGTCGGAGATTTTCAGGTTCTCGCCGATGCCGCGGTTGAACTTGTGGTCAACCAGCAGAGAGAACTGCTTGTCCAGCAGGTCTGCCGCATTGGCTGAACAGATCTTGAGCGTATCCATCGCATGCGCGACATAGCCGCCGAAGAAGTTGCCGCTGGTGTAGATCTTTTTGCCTTCACCGTCGATGATCGGATTGTCGTTGACCGCATTACACTCTGTCTCGACCCATTTCTTGGACATTTCGAAGTTATCCCATACGACGCCGAGCACCTGCGGAGTACAGCGGATAGAGTACTTGTCCTGGATACAGAGCTCTTCGTGTTCGAAGAACTTCTCGTAACGCTCGTCCTGTGCATGGACGATCTGTGAGCCTACAAGCTTCTCGGCAAGCTGTTTGGCCGTACGGATCTGACCGGCGAAAGGCTTGACCTCATGAACCAGCGGCTGCAGCGGCGTACCGTCGGCATGCATCACTTCAAAGAGACCTGCGATAAATGTCTCATAGGCGTGCATCCAGTTATCAAAACGGTTGATCGCTTCGATGGCGATACCGCTCATGGATGCCGTACCGTTCATGATTGCCAGAGACTCTTTGGGCTCCATCACATACGCAGTGATGCCCTCTTCTTTGTAGACATCTTCCGTACGGCGGATCTCGCCTTTGTAGTAGACTTCGCGCTCGCCGGCAATGACTGCGGCGATGTAAGAGAGCGGTGTCAAGTCGCCGCTTGCCCCGACAGAACCCTGAGACGGGATGACCGGAATAATATCTTTGTTGAAGAGCATCGCCATGCGCTCAAGAAGGTTGACCGTAACGCCCGAATACCCTTTTGAAAGGCTGGTCAAACGGATAAGCAGTACTTTTTTACACTCATCATGCGTAAGGTCTTCCCCGACACCGCAGCCGTGGAATCTGAAAAGATTTTTCTGAAGTTCTCTTGCTTCTTCGAACGCCGAGTAATTCTTACCCGATTCGCCGTAGCCTGTGGTAACCCCGTAAATCGGCTTCCCTTTTTCGATTTCATGCAATAAAAATGCATGAGAATCTTCCATTTTTTTTCGGAATGCGGCATCATCCGAAATCGTAACTGAAGTGACGTTGCTAAGCATTGAAAAATCGATATGCTGCCCTGAAATTTCTATCTGCAAAAGATCTCCTAGAAGTGTAACGTTAATAATATTTACGTGATTATAATATATCGTGGCTTATCTATAACTATAGAAAACATAATTTGTAGCATTTGTTAGTATGGAAGTGACTAAACGGTTAGGTATAAGCGTGGAAGCGAAGCAGCAAGAGTGCCCCGCACACGTATGATATTAGTCGGTAAAGCCGCTGATCTTGCCATCTTTAAAATGGACAATGATCGTATCAGAGCTGTAACCGGCCTGGAATTTCCAGTATTTCCAGTCATTGCCTTCAAGTGAAGGTGTCTGGTGTACCGGCGGGTAACCGCGTGCGACAAGTGTCGCTTCTTTGCTCATACCTACGGCAAGTTCGCCCTGCTTGATCTTCTCCTGCTCCATCGGCGTGAACTTGGAGAGGTCAACGGCCTCGGTACCCAGGTAACGGTCCATCATCTGTGCGATGTTCGTTCGGCTGTGTTTTGGGATATTGCGCAGGATAACGAGGTTGTCGTTATAACGGAATGAAAGCTGATTTTTATTGATCGCTTCAAGTGTGACCTTAGAGTTGACCGGAATCATCGGTCCCATTTTGTAGTTCGTCGTAAACGCGACTTTCATACCCGGCCAGCGACCTGGACCCCACCACATATTACGCTGCACGATCATCGTCTTTTTCTGAGCCACCGCTTCAGTATGCGCCGGAGTCAAACCGCTTGAAGCGCCTCCACAACCGCTGATTCCAAAGCCGAGACCTGCCGCTATGGCAACGATCAGACTGTTTTTGATCAAACTTTTCATCATTCCTAATCCTTTTAGTTAAAAATCTATAGGAATGATATCACAAAATTATTAGTTTTTATTACATAATAATCTTAAGGTAAAAAAGCACCGAACCATCGCCGCAGTACAAGGCTGCTATGCAGGCGGCTTAAACGTACGTTATCTTTGAATTTGTCAAAATGGCTTATCCGCTCTTCCGCCGTTGGATAATAGACGCTGATATCGACTTCGTCAATGCAGCCCCCCTTCCATGCATGCCGGACCAATATCTCTATTTCAAAATCGTAACGCTTTTTTCGCAATGGGAGCTCAAGCACCGAGACCGGGTAGGCACGAAAGCCCGACTGGGTGTCTTTAAGCCGCAACCCCGTCTCTACCCAGATCCAGAAGTTGCTGAATGAACGGCCAAACTTCGATGAACCCGGTACGTTCTCTTCAAATCGGCGGCAGCCGATCACAATACACTCCTTGCGCTCTTTTGCACGGAATGCCTCTACTTCACGGGGAAAATGCTGCCCGTCACCGTCAAGCACGATAAAGGAGTCAAAGCCCATCTCTTTAGCCACACGGCCTCCGGTCAGTATCGCTTCGCCCTTTCCCGCATTTTCGTGATGGCGGACCAGTATCAAACGCTCATTCTCCGGCAACTGGACCTCCGGCTGCGAACCGTCATCGACCACTACGACATGTGCTCCTGTCTCAAGCGCATCGGCAGTGACGGCTTCGATCGTTTGCGGATTATTGTAAACGGGAATAATGATGCAAAGCTGCTCCATCTTGTCTCTTTCTTTATCTTTATTAAATAAGTATGAAATCCTACCAAAAAAGAGCTTTTTTATTCCGTTTGCCATAAATCTTAAAATGTTTTTATAGTTTTTCAATCACAGGAAGTAGTGAATAAAGAACATTTTTGCTATAATCATCTCTTTTCAATATCACATATTTAAGAGGGATTATCATGATCGAATGCGATGTCTTCATCATCGGCGGGGGGCCTGCAGGTTCTATTGCAGGTGCTAAGCTTGTCCAGGCAGGATACACAGTTAAAATTGTAGAGAAAGTCAAGTTTCCCCGGTTCGTCATTGGTGAGTCCCTTCTTCCGGAGTGCAACCAGCTGCTTGAAAACGCCAATATGCTTGAGCCTATCCAAAATGCCGGTTTCCAGTTCAAAGGAGGCGTTATCTTCACCCATCCCGACGGACGTGAGGTACCGATCCACTTCGACAATAACCTGGGCCAGAAATGGGGCAGCTCTTTTCAGGTAAAACGTGAGCAGTTTGACCAGCTTCTCATTGATGATGCCGCCGCGAAAGGTGTGGATGTACAGTTCGAATCGGAAGTGATCGATTATGACGAGGCAGCGAATGTCGTCACCGTCAGGACCAAAGAGGGAGAGATCGAAAAGTACCATGCGAAAAAAGTGCTCGATGCATCAGGTTACGGCCGTGTCCTTCCAAAGCTTCTGGATCTTGAAGAGCCATCTACCCTCGCCATCCGCCGTGCCGTCTTCTGCCGTGTGGACAGCGATGTAAGACCGGAAGATGACACGGAAGGCTACATCTTCGTCATGGTCCACGGTGACAATGACGCATGGCTGTGGAACATCCCGTTCAGTGACGGTACGACCTCTATGGGTGTCGTCTGCAGCGAGGAGTACTACCAGTCATTCAATATGGAGCCCGAAGCGTTCCTGAACGAAATTCTTGCTACGCACGAAAAGGCCGGTCAACGCTATGCAAACTCCAAACGCCTCAACGAAGTAGGTACCATCGGCGGTTTCTCTGCCGCGGTCAAGACAATGGTCGGTGAGAACTGGATCCTCAGCGGTAATGCTTCAGAGTTCCTTGACCCTGTCTTCTCATCGGGTGTCACCCTTGCCCTCGAGTCAGGTTCACGTTTCGCAGAGCTTGTGATCCGTGAGTTTGAAGGTGAAGAGATCGACTGGAAAGAGGATTACGAAGCCTATATGCTGCGCGGTATCAACGTCTTCCGTGCCTTTGTCGAAAGCTGGTATGACGGCAAACTTCAGAAGATCATCTTCTCCGAGCGCAGCAATGAAAAGATCAAACAGAGCATCGTCTCTATCCTGAGCGGCTATGTCTGGGATCCTAAAAACGTCTTCGTAAAAAATCCTCAAGGCTCCATCGACCTGCTGGTAGATGCCCTGAGCGAACCTCTGGCATAAATGGCACATTACCAAGGCAGTAAAACCGGTATCAGGCTCCTCATATCCCTTTACCGGGCTTTCGGCTACAAAGCAGTCAAGTGGCTGGTCTTCCTGGTCTCGTTTTTTTACGCCATCGTCTCGCGCAATAAACGCAGTGAACTTAAAAGCTACTACGATGCAGTCGGTATGAAGGCGTGTTTTGGGACCTATCTGCGTCATGTCTATGCATTTTCGCTTACCATCTTCGACCGTATGCTCGGCGAAGAGCCGAAGTTCCTAAACAGCGCCAAACGCCGCCAGATCAATAAAGAGAACTTCAAATACATCGGAGAGCATGGCGGGTTTGCCCTCATCTCGCACTTCGGCAACAATATGCAGGGCTTCAAAGTCTTCGACACCTTCGATATCAAGGTCAATCTTGTCGTTCATGAGCAGGCGTCTGAAAAGATCACCTCGCAAGAGGAAGCCGATGCGAAGAACAGCCGCCTCAAACTTATCAACCTGGCTGAGGGGATGAACGCGATGATGCAGATCGCTGCTGCGATCAAAGCCAAAGAGATGGTCATCATGGCCGTAGACCGCATTACCGACCCGAAACACGCCGTTACGGTGGATTTTCTGGGCAAAGAGACCCTCTTTAACGCGGCCCCGATCGCCATTGCCAAAAAACTCAACGCTCCATTTATCGGCGTCAATGCGATTCGCACCGATGATCAGGAACTGCTGATCCATATCTCGGATGTCATCCCTACAAAGCGTTCCGACGACTCAGCGCAATTGATGCAGTCATATGTGACATTCCTCGAAGAGGATGTCAGAAAATACCCGCTGCAGTGGTTTAATTTTTATGATTTCTGGAAGGAAGAGCGTTCGGAAGGTTAAGCACACATCGTTAAAGATCGTGCCACTGTACCTTGATGACGGAGACTTTTTCTCCCTCTGCATTCGTGACGGTTACTGTTGCCTTATCCTCTTTATGTTTGGTGCTATAGGTGATACTGTCTTTGGGACGGACCGGTTTCATGTACTTCGCACTGGAGATCGCATCGACTTCTTTGCCCAGCAGCGCAGCGATGATATCGATCTGCATATAGCCCGGGAGTAACGGGTTCCCTTCAAAATGCGCCTGAAAGACAGGATGGGATGCGTCGGTCAGTTCAATAGTGATAGTTGATTCGTCGCGCGCAGCGACCGTGAATATCCCTTCATGCAGTGCACTACGCATCATCATCTCCAAACAGCAGGATATTCATCTCGCCCTCACTTACACATTCGCCGTTTTCCACGACCTTAAAAGTCATCTCGAAAAAGTGCTCGTAGTTAGCGACATATTCCACTGCGATCTCAGCCGTCAGCCCGCTCATCTTGCGATGCTGCGTCGCTTTCATCTTCAGAAGCATCCCTCTGGCCATCGCATCGGGGTCGATACCCAGTCCGCGCTTGATCTCGCTCAGGTACATAAAGACCGAACTCTGTGCCGCCGCTTCGACCAGCATCGGCAGGGTTGGCGTGTAGGGGAACTCCACGACCGTACGGGCATCGAGTTCATTATCGATCAGGCAGCTTTTGACAAACCGGACGGGTGGCTGGTGCGGAAGTCTGTGCATCGTGCTTACACTCCCTCGCCGGCATGCTCGTTAACATAGTGCGTCAGCGCAGCTATGGAGGCAAAAGCCTCTGTAGAAGCCGCCATATTCTTAAAGCGGATACCATATTCGTTATCCAGGAAGATCGTCAATTCGATCGCATCGACCGAATCAAGGCCGAGTCCTTCATTGAACAGCGGTGCATTGACATCGACATCGTCCATCTCTTCAAGCTGGAACAGTTCTATCAGCGCTTCTTTCATCTGTTGTGTCGTAACCAATTTCTCTTTTCTCCTAAAGCTGTAGTGCTACAACCGGGTTTTCATGCCCTTCGCAGGCATCGATAAGGTCAAGGATCGCCCATACGGAGGGCGGGAAACCTTTATGTTCTTTTGGCGAAAGCGTCACATTCGCAGCTTCGTCTGTCACCTGGATCCGGCAGGCCATTCCCATCTCCAGATAATCGCTGCAGGTATTGACCTCTTCGATCTTCTCGATATCCATTGTCTCCGTACAGACGAGCAGGATCTCGTTTCCGAATGTCACAGCCTGCAGAGCAGCCGTGCTGAGGACATCATCAGAGGTCCTCTTGCCCGAAGAGAGCGTCAAGATCTCGTGGCGGTTCTCCTGCAGGATAGAAAAATATGAGGGTGCCGTGTTATAGACAGAGTTCTGAAATGCCGTCGGGCTGATCGAGACATCTTCGGCGATCGCACCGACGATATCCGCCGTTGCCTGCAGTTCGCCGAAGGCGCTGCCGTAGACGATCGGGCCGTTTTCAAAACCGCACCGGTCGCTCAGGTAGACGACGATCTTCCCTGCGCGCATCAAGCGGCGGCGCAGCATCATCTTGGGTACAAGACGTTTCTCGTCGAGATCGGCGATCTTCCTGGCATCGAACACTTTGGCCGTAGCCATTACTTTGACGTTAATACTCATGAGACGACTCCAAATACCAAAGCGGTGTTGTTTCCGCCGAAAGCAAACGAGTTCGAAAGTGCGTAGCGTACCCTCGTCTCTACCGCTTCGCGCGGCAGGTTAAGGTTCTCGTTCTCCGGATTCTTCAAGGCGCACTGCGGGGCGATCTTCTGCTGTTTAAGTACCTCGCAGCAGACGACGGCTTCCATGGCACCTGCGGCACCGAGCGTATGCCCCGTGATCGCTTTGGTCGAACTTACATAGGGTTTATGCGGCATCAGAATCTCGACGGCACGCCCTTCCGCCGTATCGTTGGCCATCGTACCGGTACCGTGCGCATTGACATAATCGATCTGCTCTACACTGATACCCGCATCCTCTATGGCAGCCTGCATACACGCTACCGCGCCGCGCGCCTCAGGATCGGGGTTGGTAATATGAAACGCATCGGAACTGCCTGAACTTCCGCAGAGTTCAATGGCATCTTCGCCCGCTTCGCATTGCAGCAGCAGCGCAGCGACCCCTTCGGCGACATTCATCCCCAGACGGTCCTTCTCAAACGGTGTACATGCCTCTTGCGAGAGTACGCTCAGCGCATAGAAACCGCAAACGGTCGTGTAGCAGAGTGCATCCGCCCCGACGACCAGTACCGATTCATACGCATTCAAACGCAGCAGACGCTGCGCGATCATCATCGCATTGGCACTCGAGGTACACGCCGTCGAAAACGAACGTGATGCCGCAAAGCCGAAACGCTTTTCAAGCGTATCGGAGATGACGGAGATGGCGTGTTCGTCGGGATTGATGTTTGCATAGGAGTGCTCGGCAAAATAGCTCTGTTCGCTTTTGGCGATCCCGCCGACAGAGGAGCCGACGATCAACAGGGTCCTGGAAAAGTCTTCCAGGTCGCTCTTCTCAAGCACCTGCTCAGTGACACTCACCAGTGCATCAAAGAAGTCATGGGGTGCAAAACTGCCCAGTGTTACCGGGATACCGGGCATATACTCGCTGTTCTGACGTACGGCGGCACTGTTGCTGTAAACCGCTTCCATGAGCTGGTGTGTGTTTCCCGCACAGCTCAGTGATTCGTATGCATTGATATAGACACGATTTTTTTTCATTGTTTTCCTATGCCTTGTTCGGCGAAAAGCCGGTATTGTCAACGCTCATGACCATGTAACGGCCTTTATTGACGTCAATATGGATCAACCTTCCCTGCTCGTTGCCGGCAAGAAAGCTGTTAAGCGCATAGAGGGGCAGTGTCTCATAATAACCGCTCGAAGCCTCATAATCATAACGCTGAAGGTGCGTGTTCGCAGCCATAATCTCGCCCGCTTCATCCTCACTGAAAGAGCGCGAAAAGGCGAGCTTGCTACCCGTTTCTGCCGAGGATAGCAACGCCTGCAGTGCACTCTTGTCCAGTGCTTTGGGCTCCATATCAAACGAGCCCATAGCGCCTTGCGGCTGCGTATCGAGCAGCATCCAGTTGCTCCCTTCACCCAAGACGGTCGTTTCATCAACGCCCAGAAGCTTCTTGGAGAGGTCCTGTTTGGATATCCATTCATCCACACCGCCCACAAGTACGCACTTCTGTTTGCCGAGTTTCAGATCGTTTTGCGCTGCGAGCATCGTCATCTGTACGGGGAAATTCTGATGTGCCAGGAAAAGGTTCTTGCCCTGAAGCCCCAGATGACTGGCGACATAGAACCCGGCCGAGTTGCTTAGAAGGTTGATAAAGTCAACCGGTTTTGGCAGCAGTTTATGAATATAGCGCTGATCGCGCACCCGGTCGAAAACTGCGATATTCCCCTGCCCCGACGTCATAAAGATCGCAGTATCAGGCGAGAGCGTATGCCCCTGTGCACTCTTATGCGCTCCGATGATCGCAAGCTGGATAAAATGATCGATCCGGCGGTAGACCTTGCCGCTGAGCGCCTTGAGCTCGGCTTTCAGGTCCGGTACCGTATCTGTGGGAACGGTATTATGGATTCCTATCGCATGAATATAGGTCATGGTGCTACTTTCTCTATGACAAACGACGTATTGTTCCCGCCGAAACCGAAATAGTTCAACATAAGCGTCCCTGTCGAGAACGGCATGCGTTCACGGATCGGTTCCGTGGAAAAGTCGCTGTCAAGTGTTTCAAAATTGACCGATGCGGGAATAAATCCTGCATCGGCACTCTCCATCATCAATATAAGTTCTGCACTGCCGCATCCGCCGAGTGTATGTCCTATATAAGGCTTTAGCGAAAGGTAAGGAGGAAGCGTATCAAAAACCTGCTCCATCCCTCCAAGCTCAGCCTGATCGTTAAGGTCGCTGGCGGTTCCGTGCGCTTTGACCACAGTGATCGCCTCTTGTGATACACCCGCGTCTTCCAGGGCTTCGCGCATTACCTGCGCGATCCCTTCGCCATTTGGGTTTGCACCGGTAACGCTGTGCGTCTCGCAGTTGCTCTTTCCGCCGAGGTAATGCCAGGCGGAGGGTGCGACATCGTCACGGCTCAGCAGTACGGCACTCACTGCTTCTCCCAGTACGATACCGTTACGCGCGGCATCGAACGGGCGGATCGCTTCGGGCGAAAGCAGCTGCATCATGACAAATCCCTCGAGGGTCGTCGGTGAGTAGAGTTCCAGCCCAAGGACCAGGGCATAATCTATGATACCGCCTTCGAGCATGGCAGCGGCGTCCATCAAAGCATTAGCGCTGGAGGTACATGCCGTGTTATAGGTCAAAGAGGGGCCTTCGAACCCGAAACGCTCCATAAGGGTCGCGGCATAATGCCCGCCCCCTACACGCTCGCGTTTCCATGTCGTCACAAACTCGGGGTCTACGTCCTGTTCGATAGGCCACGCCAGTGAATAGTCGATTGACGACGAGCCGAGGAACACCCCGATATTCTCAAGGTCTGACGCTTCGAGACCCTGTTTTTTCAGCAGGTTCTTTACGACTCGGTCAAGGTAATCATCGACAATAGCGGTGTAACTCAAACGGGGGGAGTCGTCCAGACGGTAATAGGGGTATGTCACCCGTTCCTCACCGACATCGACCCCCATCGTTGCTATCTTCGGTTTGCCTGTGCGCAGGGCATCGATCTTTTCAGAGCCTTCGCCCAATGCACACAGCACTTCCCCACCGAGTATCGTTATCATCGCTTCCCTACTCCGGCTGAATATAGTCTGCCAAAGCGTTGATGGTCGTTACGTGCTGGCGGAACGCTTTGCTGTCGGGGAGACGGACGCTAAAGTGGTTCTGCAGACCCATAGAGATCTGCAGCGCATCCAGTGAATCGAGTTCAAGACCGCTCTTGTCAGAGAAAAGCTCCACATCATCAGCCAGCTCTTCCGGTGTTATATCCTCTTTTTCGCACTCTTCGATAATCATCGTCTTCAAACGTAATTTCAGTGCATCATCTTGTGATCCTATCACAGGCCTCTCCTTAACTGAGTATGTAATATTAATGCCGCAATGCTCAATGCGACCAGACCGAAACCGGCCAACGCTGCTGTCTCATAAAGAACAGCTTCCATCCCAAGACCCCGCAAAAAGATGTCCAGGAAACCTTCAAGCCCCCAGGACATCGGCGAAACGTTGCTAAAAGTCTGCATAAAATCCGGCATTACGAACTTCGGCACCATAATACCGCCGATGGCGCCAAACAGTATGTTAATTATACCACCTATCGTCGTTGCCTGCTCCACACTGTCGACCAATACGGCGATCAGCATTGAAACACCGATAGCCGAAAGGCTCAATCCTAACGAAACCAGCAGCAATCCGCCGACTGAATTCCCCAGTGTCAATGCGTCCGCACCGAAAAGCGGAACGACAAACATCCCCACGGCGATCATCAGCCACACCTGCAGCTGATTGATGAGCATATAGGGTGCGATCTTCCCTATGATCAGCGCCGTGACGGAAACGTTCATGGCACTGAGGCGCATAAGCGTATTCTGCTTGCGCTCATTGATAAAGATGGTCGACATCGGGATGATGACAAAAAAGATCCCGAACACGATCCATGAGGGTACGCTCTGCTGTGTTGACGTCGGACGCTCTTTATTCTCAAGCGCACTGTAGCTTACCTGCATCATATCCGCTTCGTCAAAACTGATGACATCGAGTTCTTTGGCTGCCGAGCGCGAACGTTTTTCCAGTTTCTCTTTGATCGTCTCAAGCCGCACCTGCATAAACGCGGCGGTCGCCTGCGATTTGAATAGGGAGAGAAGATCCTGTTTCACATCCGCGGCGACATCGATAGCCAGCGGTTTGGCACGGCCGCTTTTGCTCGTAAACTGACGTCCGAAACCTTTCGGGATGTTCACGACAAAATGCGTGGTGTCGTTCAGCGCCGCGCGTAACGCTTCAGGCGTAGCCACAGAGAGGTTCTGCTCATTAAGCAGTCTGTTCTGTGACAAATAGCTGCGCAGCTGGCGGCTCTGATCTGAATTGTCGTTATCGACAAGCACATACCCGATGACCGAACGCTCCTCGTTAAAGGTATCCTTGAGTGCCAGCGACATGATCAGGATGAAGATAGCAGGCATGATAAACAGTGCTGCCAATGCATGACGGTCACGGAAGACCAGCAGAAACTCTTTGATCAGCATCGTTTTAATCATGACGACCATCCGATGTCAAAGAGATAAAGAGCGATTCAAGTGTACTTGTCCCGTAGCGCAGCTGCTTTATCTTTATCCCTTCTGCCGCAAGCAGTTCAAGCAGACGGGCTACATCCTGCGGCGCGTTTTGTTCGAGGAGCAGTGTGGATTCATTGACGATGCGCACCTCTTTCAGGGCAGCTGCGACATTGTTCAGGCGTCCGCTCGGTGTCTCATAGATCTCTGCGACGACACTCTCCTCATCCTCACTGCGAAGCATCTCTTCAAGCGTACCGTGCTTGATGATCTGCCCGCGGTTGATGATCGCGACCTCGTCGCATATCTTCTCTATCTCAGGCATATAGTGCGATGTATAGACAACCGTTTTATTCGCCTCTTTGAAGCCCTTGATGGTCTCAAGGATCTCATTGCGCGATTCGGGATCGATCCCGACGGTAGGCTCGTCAAAATAGAGGATATCCGGATCATTAAGCAGGCCGATCGCGATGTTGAGCCGGCGCTTCTGACCCCCGGAGAGTGTCTGCGCTTTTTGAGATGTCAATGACTCCAGACGGTTGACAGCGATGGCGTGCTCGATGTTCTTCCGGCGTTCACTGCGAGCAAACCCTGTCATGCCCGCAAAGAACTCAAGGTTCTCCATGACACTCAGATGTTCATAAAATGCCAATGTCTGCGGAATCAGGGCAGAACGTCTTCGTATCTCGCTCAGCTCTTCATGCAGCGAGAGGCCGAAGATCTCGATATGGCCCGAATCGTAACCGCTCAGGCCGTTGAGGATGGAGACAAGGGTAGTCTTGCCCGCGCCATTGGGACCAAGGAGTCCGAAGATCTTACCGGCGGGTATGTTCAGGTTCAACGCATCAAGCGCGCACTTCTCCCCATAGGTCTTGACCAGCTGTTCAATTTTGACCATCTAGTCTCTAGACCAGCTTTTCATTCAAAAGTTTTTTATAGACTTCTGCTTCGCTCTGCGCCACAGATTCCAGTTTCTGTGCCAGTGCCTCGAAGTCGACCGGTTGACCTTTTTTAGCGCGTGTCGCCTGCACGGCCGCCAGTGCGAATTCACGCCACTCGTCACCTGTCGCCGTCATCATCTGCGATGCCTCGGCCAGCGGTGTGCTGTTGAGCAATTTGGATGCTTCTTGCAAGTAAGAGGCGTAGACATACCGGAAACCGGCACCGCCTGTGCCTATCTCCTCTTGCATGCGGACAATATGTCCCAGGAAAAGTCTGGCGTAACGGCGGTCTTTCTTTTCAAGATTACGGATATGCTTTGCCAGAAAACGGATACCGCGTATACCGGCGATAGGCACCGGCGTCTTAAGCATCATCTTCGCCGTTTTGCGGATCGTTTTGGGGATGATCTTCGCATAGTCGACAGTCTCGGGGATATAGGTCGGATAGTAGAGCAGTCCTTTGGGTGCCATCACCCCTTTGACAAAACGGGCTTTCTGAAGGTCGGCACTTTCACAGCGTACCGTCTCCTCGAAGACCGGGTCGCTGATCAGGTACTCACTCCCCTCTTTGCCGTAGACGATCAGGTTGTGCGCATTGAAATGGAAGCGCATCTCTTCAGGGAAATAAGGCAGCCAGAAGACCGAAGTCTGCGCTCCGACCACTTTGCCCTCTGCCAGCATAGCATCAAGGCCTTCTGTCCCTTTTTCAGGAGAAGAGAAGGTCTGAAGTTTCATCTTTACGCCAAGGTTCTTCTGCAGACCTTTGATGATCGCCTTTGGCATATTGCGGTATGCGATGAGCGGCATACCGCCGAGTTTGACGAATGGAAGGTAGGCAAAACTCATCGCACCCGAAAGTCCGAAGACCATCGCTTCGGAGAGGTTCAGCCCGTGATGTCGCATCATCGACGACACAACACCGCTTTCACAGTGTGCAGAATGGGCATGTACGTATGGGTTATCAGACATTTTTTGCTTCCTCTTTGGGCAAACTTTTGAGTGCTTCTACCGAGATACCCAGAGCGTCGCTGTAGCGACTGAGAAATGCATCGGAGAGTTTGGCAAAACGTTTCGGATTGAAGTGACGGCGTATACGCCATTTAAACATTCCCGTCGATTCGGCCAAGACCTGCAGGTCCATGCGTCTGGCGTACATATGATAATACAGCGGCGAGACTTCACCTGCTTGCGCCAGTGCATACGCTTCGGCTGCCTGACGGTTCAGTTCATCAAGCGCCTGTTTGGTCGCCGCCTCTTCTACTTCCCAGCCTGAAGAAGGAACAATCCCATACTCACCGCTCTCGCCTTGCGCATAGATCGCTTTTTTGTGGCTGGCATAGGTGGAGATATTGTCCTGCGGGACCTGCGACTCTTTCATCAGACGACGCTCAGCTTGATAAATGCCGTAGAGAAACGCCCGCTTTCAGGGACATAACAGAGCAGTTGATCGCCGGATTTCAGACGGCCGGAGTTGAAAAGCTCTTCAAGCATGATGTAGATCGATGCCGACCCTGTATTGCCGTTTTCCGGAAGGTTCGTGAACCATCGCTCCTGCGGGATGTCACAGCCCGCTTTGCACATTCCTTCATAGACTTTATCTCTGAAGTAGCCGGATGAATAGTGCGGCAGATAGTAGTCTATCTCATCGGGATTAAAGGCCTCTTTCTCCAGCAGTTCACGCAACGGCTTCTCTACGGTATACTCGATGATCTTCTCATTGAGCAGTTTGACATCCTGCTTGACGGAGAAGATCGATTCGCTCAACCACTCTTCGGGTGTGAATTCGCGCCACCCTTTGACAGATCCGTCAGGCATCTTTTCGCAGCCCGCATACATACAGGTCTCCAGCTCATTGGCATAGGACTTTTGGAAGATCCACTCAATCTTCAGCGAGATCCCCTCAGGGTTCGGCGTATCGCTCATAAGGATTGCACCGGCACCGTCAGAGAGCATCCAGCGCAGAAAGTCCTTCTCGAAAGCGATCTCGGGGTGGTTCTCCAGGTCGGCGATTCTGCTCTCAAGCTCACCCGCAAAATTTCTTCCGCGCATTACAGCCGAAGCGTTTTCCGAACCCGTCGCAACGGCATTGGATGTCTCGCCGCTCAGTACCGAAAGGTAGCCGTATTTCATCGCCATCGTACCCGAAAGGCAGATACCCGATGTAGCGATCACCTCACACGGCGGGATGGCAAGTTCGCCATGTACCATCAAGGCATGGTTCGGGAGCGTCTGGTCAGGCATCGTTGTACCGCAGGCCAGCAGCTCTGTCGATGCGATATCAAAGTTTTCATTGTTCAGTTTTCTGATCGCTTCGGCGGTCAGCTGCGCATTGGTGTGGGTCGTCTCGCCTGTTTGCGGGTCGATCGCATAATAACGCTGCTTGATCTTGTTGCTGCGAAGAATCAGCTTTTTGGCACGCGAAGGGCGTTCACCCACCTGGCCAAGTACAGACTCCATCGCCGCATTGTCGACAGGTTCATTCGGCAAAAATGCTGCAATATTATTAATATAAACGTTTCTATTCTCTCTCATTCTCTTCTTTGCCTATCTGCCCGAGGGCTGTTCGTAATACGCGACAGCCTCGGCAATTTTCTTTTTTTGCAATGGGTAAAGCAGTTTTCGGATCAGCATATTGAGCGGGACCACCGTCAATATCAACGCGATCAGGAAGACTGCATAAATGGTAATGACCACTTTGCGCATAAACGCCCCCGGTTTTCCGGCCGCTTTGATAATACGGCTCCAAATCAGAAAACTCCGGTGGGCGATGTGCTCCGTAGCGATCAGTTTACCGACGACACTGACGGCCCCCATGTTCCGTAACAGCGGTTTGCACGCTTTCTCTTCATCATTTTCCAGTGCGACTTTAAGGCGCTCTCCAAAACGTGAAGATGCTTCAATATCTTCGTCAGCAACACCCGCGGCCGGAAAAAAGCCAAACGGTGTCTTTTTACCGGTAAACATCCAGCGCGGCGTCGTTACAAAGGTATAAAGGGAGCGTCCCTGATCCGTCAGTACGACATTGTCGATCAGTTTTGCCCCAAGCTTTTCCAACTCTTTTTTCATCTTCTCCTGCGCCATTATCCACATATCACGGCAGGCGATCATGGTCACTACCGGAGTATCCTTGAAGAGCTTCTGCCCCTGGGCACTCTTTAAGAACCCCGTGACAGGGATAGACGGGGATAGGAACCATGAGGTGTACCCCAGAATAATCAGATCATATTTCTCTTCAGCCTCGATAGGCTTCACTTCACAGCCATCCATATAGACAGATTCAGGGAATGCGTCAAAAAAAGTATAAAACGGCCACGGATAAGGGTAATCGTTCAGCGGCTCGATAGCACGGTAATCAACCTG
>JBFEWT010000063.1:0-12066 GCA_041546225.1 Sulfurimonadaceae bacterium | reverse complement strand
GTCGCCTGGAACGCTCGACGATTTCCAGATTCAAATGAGTCTGAATCTCGACGGGATCGGCGCACAACTTCGTGAAAAGGATGGCAACACTGTTGTTACGCGCGTCATCCCCGGCGGTGCGGCCGCCAAGCATGGCAAGCTCAAAACCGATATTGTGGGCGACAAGGATATTTTCACTCTCGTTATGCTCTTTCAGCCAGAGTGCCGCTGCGCAGGCGTCAAAAGCCGGTCTCTCTTTTACCATCTCATTGGTGATGTGGTGTACGGCCATCGCATCGGGGCGGATCTTTCGCGGGGGTTTTACAAGGTCGAAGTGTGTGCTTACCCCATCGCCATCAACAGCGATGATGCCGATGGCGCAGACCCTGTCCTCCTTCTCAAGCCCGGTCGTCTCCAGGTCCAGATAGATCAGCATTTTCCTACCTTGACCATCTTGCATCGGCGTGCCATCAGAGGAAGGGTGACAAGTGCCGAAAAGAGGAAGAAGAGGTAAAGCCAGTAGATGGAGAACCACGCCATCACACTCTCCCCCACTGCGTTTATAGAGGCTATTGCGGCACCTGCGAGTACTTCGAGTGCGATGACCCAGACCGTTACGAAGAGCCATTTGCGCCAGAGTTTAAGGGTATCTTCGACACCCACGGGGGAGATGACCTCCTCCCCGTCGCAGCTGTAGAGCAGCAGCTGGTGTCCTCCCATGCAGCGGTAAAAAAGTCTTTTGAGGCTCAAGAGCATCCCTATCAACAAGCCGATGCTCCACGCCGGGGCAAACCAGAACTGCAGGACGTCAAGCAGGGCGCTCAGCACATCGCTGCTGAGTCCGGCAGAGCCTTTATAGAAATAGATGAACGCTGTAACTGCTGCCGCGATCAGCAGGCCGGATATAACGCTGAAAAGCGTGATCCACAGAGCCCAATAGCTCCAGAGTCTCAACCAGAAACTACGCATTGCCCGAAAGACTCCCTATCATCGTGTGGTAATGCTCAAGGGTACGAAAACTCTTCTCGAAACGCCAGCGCAGCACAAAAGAGACGATCGCCTCTTTTTTGGCCGCATCGAGTTTTTCTGCCCGGCCGAAATACCCCAGCGAACTGTTTTTGTTCTTAACGGCAGAATCTTTCTCGTAGGTTATGGCGATGATCTGGGCATAGCGCCCCTCTTTCACCGCACCAAGGTCATCCTCGGCAAGGGAGAGACCCGAAAGGTTGATCGCCTTGAAGGCAAAAAGCTCATCAAAAGCCGGCACTTTTTCATTGATATCGAGCGTCTCGTAGAGCTGACGCAGAAGCTGCATGTTCTCTTTGCGCGCCAGTTCATAGCTGGATATTTTGGCTGTCAGGTCTTTTAAGCGGTCAAGTGCCGAGCTCATCGTTGTCCTATTCGGGAAAAGAAATTATTTACCATTATAGTACAACGTTCATTTGCTCTGGTATAATCCCACTAATATTTTCTTTGCAGGATACCAATGGACTACCTACAGATCAAAGGACCGACACCACTTCGAGGCGAGGTGGCCATCTCGGGTGCGAAAAACTCCGCCCTGCCTCTCATCGCGATGACGCTGCTGGCCAGGAACAGAGTATGTATCGGCAATATGCCGCAGGTCGCAGACATCAAGACGCTTCTTAAGCTTCTGCAAAACCTTGGCGCCACATGCAGTTTCGAAGACAACACCATGGAAGTCGACACCTCGGGCCTGACCAATACCAAAGCGACCTACGACATCGTCAAGACCATGCGCGCGTCCATTCTCGTACTCGGTCCCCTGCTCTCACGCTTTGGACACTGCGAAGTCTCCCTGCCGGGCGGCTGTGCCATCGGGCAGCGTCCTATCGACCTGCACCTCAAAGCGCTTGAACAGATGGGGGCGACGATCACCCTCGAAGGCGGTTACGTACTGGCTGAAGCCAAAGAGGGTCTGCGCGGTGCAGATATCATCTTTGACAAGATCACCGTTACCGGTACGGCCAATATCGTCATGGCGGCCGCTCTGGCAAAGGGCAAGACCAGCATTACCAACGCCGCACGCGAACCCGAAGTGGTCCAGCTCTGTGAAGTACTGCGCGAAAGCGGCGTAAGCATCGAGGGGATCGGTACCTCCGAGCTCGTGATCTACGGTACCGACGGCCGCCTTATCGAGATCGCCCCGTTTGACGTCATCCCCGACCGTATCGAAGCGGGGACCTACCTCTGCGCCGGGGCGATAACACGTTCGACGATCACCCTGACCAACGTCCGTCCCGACCATCTCAATGCCGTCATCTCCAAGCTCGAAGAGATGGGTTTCACTTTCGATATCACTGCGGACACCATCACCATCCATCCCACGGAAACGATCAAACCCGTTGATATCGTCACGCAGGAGTACCCGGCGTTTCCAACCGACATGCAAGCACAGTTCCTTGCCCTCTCCACGCAGGCTGAAGGGACAAGCAGCATCGAGGAGCGTCTCTTTGAAAACCGTTTCATGCATGTCAGCGAACTGCAGCGTCTCGGTGCAGACATCAAACTCCATGGCAATGTCGCACGCGTCACCGGGCCGTCGAAACTCTTGGGTGCCGATGTGATGGCGACAGACCTTCGCGCTTCAAGCGCACTTGTCCTCGCCGGCATGGTTGCCCAGGGGGAAACGGACATCCACCGCATCTACCATCTTGACCGTGGATACGAAGCCCTTGAGAGCAAGCTCGAGCAGCTTGGTGCGAGCATCAAACGCCTCTCGGAATAAGGCTCTTTTGTTAAAAAAGAGCTGAAGCTTTTTAGCAACAACTCCCGCCTAAACCTGCTTGATATACGACTCATGATACACTCTGTGTTATGAGTACGCAAACAAAACTTATCCTTATCTTTTTATTTGCCATTGTTCCCGTACTTTTCCTACTGGAGATCCTCAGTTTCTATGAACGTCTCGACCAGACCGAAGCACGTTACTACCGTGAAAACAAGGCGAATTTCAACACCCTTCTTGACCTGCAGAAACAGTCCATAAGGACAGTTGCCATGGAGTTGGCAACCGATAATGTCATCAAAAAGGCCTACCGCGAGAACAAGCCTCAGATGATCATCGACGACAAACTCGCATTCTGGAACGGCGCCAAAAGCGATAAGCTCATCTACGAGATACACTTTTTCAAACCGCCCGCTGTCTCTTTCGTCAACTTTTCCAATTTTACATCGATCGGCAAGGATGTCAGCGATGTTCGCAGCGACATCGCATGGGTCACCAGCTCATTTAAAAGCAGCAGCCACCTGATGATGTGCAAAACGTATGCGGGCATACGTGCCACCTACCCCATTATCGACAACGACGGTACCATGCTCGGGGGACTTTCATTGGGGAAAAAAGTCGACTGGCTGCCGGAGACCTTCAAACAGATCAGCGGCAAAAGCTCCCTTATCGTCTATACCGAATCATCCGCGCACAAACTGGCACCGAAATACTACGACAATTTTATCAAGGACAGGGTCGTTTCCCACGGTCTGATATTGGGCGAGCACACCCTCGACGTGTCGCCTTCCATCCTGGGTGAACTTGATTTCAACGCACCGGTACAAAAGCTCTATCACAATGGCCGCCTCTATTCGGTCAATATCTTCACACTTGACGAGTTTGACCAGAAGACCATGGGGTACTTCGTCATCGCAAACGATATGGAAGCGTTTTACAGCGACTTTTACGAACATATCGCAGAGACTTTTCTGATACTTGTTATGGCGAGTATCTTCTTCTATGTCCTGATACGCCATAACTTTACTTCTTTCCGAAAACGCATCGAAGATATTCGTCTGCTGACCAACTCCTACCGCAAAAAAGAGTTTGCTTCACTGGAACAATACGATCTGCAGGAGCTGAAAGAGAACCAGGCCAAAGATGAGATAACGGCGCTTAAACAGGATATCGTTCTCATGGGAGCCTCCCTCCACGATCATTATAATGAGCTCGAAGATGAAGTCAACCAGAAGACCCGGCAACTTTACACACTCAATGCGCAGCTGCTTAAACAGCTCTATACTGACGACCTGACCCAGATCCCCAACCGGAACGCCTTTTTCAGGGATCTTGAACAGATGAGTGCTCCTTCTCTTGCGATTATCAATATTAACAACTTTAAAAACATCAACGACATCTACGGGATAGATATCGGCAATCAGCTGCTGAGAGACTCCATCAAACTCACCGAGACACTGGCGCAGCACGAAGGACTCTCCTATTACCGCCTCGGCTCGGACGAGACGGCATTTTTACATGACAAAGCCGATCCAAAGGCCTTTACGGATGCCGTCATGAAGATCGTCTCTACGATAGAAGAGCATACCTTCGAGTGCCCGAAGGTAGAGACAAGTGTCAATATAGACTATACGGTCGGTATCAGTTTTGAGAAAGAGAACATTGTCGAAAAAGCGGATATGGCACTTGTCTCTGCACGCAAAGCACACAGGAAGCACCGAACCTACAACGATAAATTCCAGTTGCGTAAACTGCATTTGGACAATATCGAACTGACGAACAAGATCCGTCATGCCGTCAACAACGACAAGATCGTCCCTTACTATCAGCCTATCGTCGACGCTAACGGTTCCATCTTGAAATATGAATCGCTCGTACGTATGATCGACGCCAATGTCGTACTCAAACCGTTCCAGTTCCTCGACCTTGCCATGAAGACGCGTTACTACCAGAAGATCACCAGCATCATGTTCGAAAAGACCTTTAAGCAGTTTGAAAACGAAAGCTGCGGTTTTTCCATCAACCTGCAGGCTGCGGATATTATGGACAGGAACACCGTTGCACATATCTACACCCTGCTCAAGAATTATTCCGACCCTTCAAAGGTCATATTCGAGATCATAGAATCAGAAAGCATTGAGAACCTTGACGACGTCGAGGAGTTTATCAGCCATATTAAAACACTGGGTGCGAAAATCGCTATTGATGACTTCGGATCAGGCTATTCGAACTTTTCGTACCTTCTCAAACTGCGTCCTGACTATCTCAAGATAGACGGTTCGCTCATCAAGTCGATCGACACGGACAAAGATGCCTATGCCATTACCAGGACTATCGTCAGTTTTGCCAAGACACTCGGTATCACGACCATCGCCGAATACATCCACTCAAAAGAGATATTCGATATCGCCGTAGATCTCGGTATCGACGAGTTCCAGGGATTCTATTTCAGTGAACCTGTCGCGACACTGTACACAAAGGGAACCTTGAGAGAGAGCTGAGACAGCACACTGCCCATGCATCGAAAGCTCTTTTCATCATAGGCTGCAAGAGAACTTTATGCTCTCTTTCGATATAGTTTGTAATCATAATTATAATAATTTGTGACTATAAATAAAAAGGCTTGCCCATGAAAAAAACCTTGCTCCTTCTTTTACTTTTCATCCTCTCTGCTGCCGGCTGGTTTTTTTATACGTCACACAAAGGCATCGGTGAGAAACCTGAATATATCGGGAAAGCGTCATGCCAGGGCTGCCACCCCATCCATTTCGCAAGCCACAATACGACCCTGCACCCCATCATCTTCAGGCCTGTCACATCCCCTGAGATCATCGTCGGCGACTTCGAACAGAACAACCCCCTCGTCACCTTCAAGAAAGAGGAGATCGAGTATGTAGTGGGGAGCAAATGGGAACAGGTCTATATGCGCATGATCGACGGCGAATACTACCCATTTACGGCCAAATGGATGATCACGGCACAAAAATGGGTACCGTACAAAGTACATGACTGGGAAAAGACACCGGCTTCTACCAAGTGTAACGGCTGCCATACGACCGGTTTCAATGAAAAGAGTTACGCATTCAACGAATTCGGCGTCAACTGCGAATCCTGTCACGGTCCGGCGAGTGAGCACGTACGCCATCAGCAGATGAAGCGTGAGACAAGCTGCATACTCTGCCATGACAAAGAGAGAGCTTCCGAGGATGATATCATCGTCTCTGCAAAGACTTCTGTCTGCGGCCAGTGTCATAGCCGCGGTACGACCTCAAGTGTTGATGCCAACGGTACAAAGACACTCTTTAACTTTCCGCTTGCCTATGTACCGGGTGATGATATAAGTACATCATTTAACCCTTCAACGCTGCAAAATGACACGAAAAAGAAAAACTGGTGGGGGAACGGCATCTCCAAAAACCGCCACCAGGAGTTTGCCGACTTCTCCTTTTCCAAACATTCCAAAGCACTCAGCGACCTTCGCAACAAGAAGAACCCCCATGGGGAGGGAGAGGCCGATGACAGCTGTCTGAAGTGCCACTCACAGGATTACCGTTCAGCCAAAGAGGGGGAGAAGCCAACGCTTGAAAATGCCAAGCTCGGCCTGACCTGTATTACCTGTCACGAACCCCACGGCATAGACCGCCAATCACGCTCTGACACTACAGGGCCTTACAAATGTGCGCTCTGCCATGTCAACAGTTTTGCCACAGGCAGGACAAAGACAGCCGATAGCCACTTCCCCTGCCCGAGTGACAAGGTAGGGTGTGCAGATTGCCATATGCCCTACATCGTCAAGACCGGGGGAGCTTACACCATACGCAGCCATGCCTTCAAGATCATCCCGCCCAAGGCAAGCAAAGAGTACGATATGCCAAACTCCTGCCAAAACGGTGGATGCCACCAGGAGCGTTCGACCGAGTGGGCCATACGCGAATTTGACAAAGCTTACCCGGAGTTCAACAAAAAGACGCTTGCCGATACGCTCAAAAGCGAGGCCCGCTAGATGGTTCTGCCCAAGGCACGCTTTTCTATCGGGCTGAAGCTCTCGCTGATCTTCACGATTGCGATCTTAGCGACCTTTTCGATAGGTGCCTACCTGGTCCTGAACTCCACAGCCAAGACTATAGACAGGATCATGCAGGAGAAGTTCGACCAGTCGCTGAGCATGGCTGAGAACTATTTCGACCTGCTCTCGCAGACGACCCACTTCCTTGCACTCAACATCGCCGAAGACCATAGCATGCTGCGCCTTTTCTTCATGAAAGACACTGCCGCGCTTACCCATCTGCTTAATGACAAGAGAGCAGACTTTAAATGTGATCAGATCGTTCTGCTCGATAAAGAGGGAGACATCATCACCCAAGCGGGCGAACTGCCGTTCAATGCCGCAAATCTGCGATCCTATGCCCTGGTTGAAAAAACCTACACGAGCAAAGAGTTCCACAGCGCCATTTTACGGCAGGGGGACCTTTTCGTCAATTACACCACGGCACCCATCATTTTCAACGGCGAGATCGAAGGTGCGGTGCTCATAGGCCTCTCTATCAACAACAGCATAATGCATAGTATCAAGAAACAGACCAATATGGAGTTCAGTATCATCGGCGACCGCGCAATGGCGGCGACTTCATTCACGCTCGACGACGAGCTTATCGGTACCTTGCCTGTTTCCTATACCGAGTACCTCTGGCTGCTCAGACATCCCGAGCATATCTATAAAACGAACATCGCGTCTCAAAGCTATTTCATCAAAGCGAAAGAGCTCACCAATATCGACCCTTCCACCAATGCTTCACTGATGCTCGCCTATCATGCGCAAACACTTGAAGCAGATCAGGATGCTTTGCAAAACCTCATTCTTTCCGTTTTGATCGCCGGCATCCTCATTGCGGCACTGGTTTCGCTTTTTATCGGCAAACGGCTGCAAAGCGTCTTTAAACTGATGATCGCCATGACACAGCGTATCAAGACCGGTGACTACGGTGCCAGGCTCGCACTTAATACCAATGACGAGTTCACACTGCTGGCAAACAATCTGAACAGCATGGGCGAAGCGATCGAGCAGCAAGACCGCGAACTGAGCGAGCACGCCCACTCTCTTGAGGAAAAAGTAGAAGAGCGTACCAGCCAGATCAACCTGCAGCGCCAGTACCTGCAACAGATACTCGACCTGCAAAACAATATGATCGTTACCGTAGAAAACGGTCACATCGCTTTTACCAACCAACTGTTCTGGGAATTTTTCAAACATGAACAAAGCAGTTTGATGCCGCTGCAGTCGCTGTGCAGCCTTTTCGGTATTGACAACAGTGCATCATTGACACCCCGGGAGCTTCAGGCATCGCTGCATCGCGTTTTGATATCCGATGATAAACCAAAATATGTTGAAGTCGCCTGCAGCGATGACAAAACCAGGACCTTTGAAGTAGACTACATACTTATCGAGGGACAGGAGAACGCCTACATCGTCATTTTTCATGACGTGACCGAGCACACGCAGAAGCATCAGGAACTGCTCGATCAGGCAACCCACGATGCCCTGACCGGCCTGCCGAACCGCCTGATGTTTGACAGCGAACTCGACAAAGTCCTTTACCGCTGCAAACGTTACGATGAGAAAGCGAGTATCGTCGTCTGCGATCTAGACAACTTTAAAAAGATCAATGACACTTACGGGCATCTTGTAGGGGATTATGCGCTTATCAATGTTGGCCATATCATCGAGCAGCGTGTACGAAAAAGCGATACCGTATCACGCTGGGGCGGCGAAGAGTTCGTACTTATTCTGCATCCGAGCGGCCTGTCACAGGCCGAAAGTGTGGCCGATTCGATCAGAGAGACGATAGCCGCATTCGAATTTGAACACTTTGCACACCTGACCTGCAGTTTCGGTGTTACCGAGGTCTTACCTGGCGATACACCTGAAATACTTTTCAAACGTGCCGATGAAGCCCTCTACAAAGCAAAAGAGAGTGGGAAAAATATTGTTATCACTGCGTAAGAGGCAGAGGATCAATCCTCTTCGAAGATGATCATCTCGTAGATACTCTTTTTCGTTACGAGTGATTTTTCAGGGGGAACGCTTGTCTTGCTGTTGGCACGGGCAAGTTCATGGCGCAGTTCGGCGATCTCCTGCTCCATCGTCTCCATCTGCTCTTTGAGACGCAGTACCACATCGACACCGGCAAGGTTGACGCCCATCTCGCGTGTCAGGCGCAGCACCATCTTGATACGGTCGATATCACGCTGGGAGTAGAGACGGATACGCCCGTCCGAACGTGAAGGCGAGATAAGGTTCTCGCGCTCGTACTGACGCAGCGTCTGCGGATGGATCTCAAGGATCTTGGCGACAATACTGATCAGGTATACCGGTTCGTCGTAATGGTGCATCATAATCTACTCCTGTGGCAGTTTCTCTTTCATGGCCTCAACCAGCTCTTCATCCAGCGAATCGACCGGAGGCAGTACGATATTGGCTTTGAGGTAAAGGTCGCCGCGCTGTTTGCTCTTGCGGTTCATCGCCCCCATCTCCTTGACGCGGAAACGCTGTGCGTTTTTCGTATTTTGAGGGACTTTGAGGGTGATCTCTTTTTCGAGCGTCTCGACCGCTACTTTGCCGCCGAAAAGTGCGGCATACAGAGGTACGTCAAAGGTTTTTACCAGGTCGTCGCCTTCACGTGCGTACTCCGGGCTCGGAGCGACTTCGATATGCAAAAAGAGATCTCCCGTCTGACCGTGGCCCGAGCGCCCTTTTCCGCGCACTCGCATCTTTTCGCCGCTCTTTACACCGGCGGGGATCTTGATATCGAAGTGCTCGCCGTTCATCGAGACGCTGTGCTTGCCGCCGAGTATCGCGACGCTGAACGGAATGGTGACGTTCGCATCGACATCGAGATTCATCTGCTGCTGGCCGAAACCGCCGAAGCCGCCGCCGAAACCGCCTGCCCCGCCGAAACCTCCGCCTCCGCCAAACATACTGCGAAGAATCTCGTCAAGGTCGACATTAGCGCCCTGTCCGCGTGCGAAGTCATGGAAATTCTGCCCGCCGAACATCGAGTCGCCGAACTGGTCATACTTGGCACGTTTCTCTTTGTCACTGAGTACCTCGTAAGCCGCATTGATCTCTTTGAACTTCTCTTCTGCACCCGGGTCTTTGTTGACATCGGGATGGTACTGGCGTGCAAGTTTGCGGTACGCTTTTTTAATCTCTGCTTCACTTGCAGATGAATTTACGTCTAAGGTCTCATACAGACTTTTACTCATTCGGTTTGTCCTGAAAAATATTCTTATTATTTATAAAAATTATAGCAAAAAGGTTGAGTGTATGTCAATCAAGGTTAAAGAGGGGGTTAAAAGTTTGCCGGAGCGGGATATCCCGCTTCAAAGCCTAGTGAAGGAAGTGACGGATACCGGAGAAGTAAAGCGCCATGCCGTGCTCGTCTGCTGCTGCGATGACCTCGTCGTCGCGGATGGAACCGCCCGGTTCGATAACGGTCTTAACACCTGCTGCCGCAGCGGCGTCGATGGAGTCACGGAACGGGAAGAACGCTTCGGAAGCCAGTGCGGCGCCCTCGACGTCTAGACCCATATCTTTCGCTTTTTTCAACGCACACTGCGATGCATCAACACGTGAGGTCATACCCATACCCACGGCTACCATCGCCGAGTTCTTGACATAGACGACACAGTTGGACTTGGTAAGGCTTGCGACTTTCCATGCGATCTCCGCGTCTTTCATCTCCTGTGCGGTTGCTTCGCGTTTGGATTTGAGTTCGGAGTTTTTGACCTCGTCGTCGCCGACTTTGTCGGCATCCTGGAAGATGAATCCGCCGTCTACGTGTTTAAAGTCTTTTTCATCATCTGCAAGGACGATGCGGTCCGCACCGTACTCGAAAAGCTTGATGCGTTTTTTGCTTTCAAATACCGCCTGCGCCTCTTCTGTGATGCGCCCGGCGATAACGACTTCAAGGAAGATCTCGTTCATCTTCTCGGCAAGTTCTTTGTTGACCACACCGTTGACCGCGACAACGCCGCCGAATGCAGAGACCGGGTCACACTTGAGTGCGTCAACGTATGCTTCTGTCAGGTTCTCACGGATAGCGAAACCGCACGGGTTGCCATGCTTGACGATACATACCGCGCCCTCGTCACCGAACGCCGCAGCGATCTTGACCGCGCCGTTGATATCGCCCATGTTGTTGAAGCTTGCTTCGCCCTTGAGGGTCTTGAAGTTCTTGCTGAAGTAGGTGTCGAACTCGTAGAGTGCACCTTTTTGGTGCGGGTTCTCGCCGTAACGCGTATCCATCACCTTGTTGCCCACGATGAACTGCTTCTCGCCCATACCGTTGTTGAAACGCTTGTTCATATAGTTGGCGATCATGGAGTCATACGCTGCCGTATGCTCGTACGCCTTGATCATCAGGCCGCGGCGGAACTCGACACTGTTCGTACCGTTTGTCTCCGCATCGAGGACGACAGAGTAGTCAGACGGGTCTGTAACGATCATGACGCTGTCGAAGTTCTTCGCAGCCGAACGTACCATTGCCGGACCGCCGATGTCGATGTTTTCGATGATGTCTTCAAAATCATCCGTGCGCTCGATGGTCGCTTTGAACGGGTAGAGGTTGACACAGACAAGGTCGATCGCCTCGACGCCGAGCTCTTTGGCCTGGTCAAGGTGCGACTGTTTGTCGCGGCGGTGTAGGATGCCGCCGTGTACGTAAGGGTTCAATGTCTTGACACGCCCTTCGAAACACTCGGGGAACTTTGTCACCTCATCGATCTCGATCGCCGCAACACCGGCCTCTTTCAACATTTTAAAAGTACCGCCGGTACTGATGATCTCATAGTTCAAGCCAACCAGTGATTTGGCGAACTCTACGATATTGCTCTTGTCACTTACACTCAAGAGGGCACGTTTCATACACGTTCCTTTAGGGAAAATATTTTCGCGATTTTACCGCATAAGAGCTTGCAAATGGTTTAGTGCCAAGATATGCTATAGTTATTAAAATGCTAATGGAGTAAGAGGATGGGAAACATAGCAATTTTATGCTCCGGGTGTGATGATATCTCGAATGAGAACTATGCCGGGGGCATAGTTTCATCGCGTAATATTACTAAGATGTACGCCGTCGGCACCGGAACGGAGGGGAGAGATGGGTAACATTGCTATCCTCTGTTCCGGGGGTGACGTATCCGGCATGAACCCTGCGCTCAAACGCTTCGTCGAATACAGCTTCGAGCGGGGTCTGACACCCTACTTCGTCTACGACGGCTTCGAAGGACTCATAGACAACCGCATCAAGATGGCGGGCTATAAAGACGTCGCCGGCATC
>JBFEWT010000093.1:0-9116 GCA_041546225.1 Sulfurimonadaceae bacterium | reverse complement strand
TGGCATAGTCCATAATGACCATATTGTATTTGTCTTTTTTGAAAAGAATGTGAACATCGGCAAGTGTTGAGGCTAGTTCGCAGGTATGGTCATGCATGTCACTCAGAAGCGCCATACGGGTTTGTGTTTGAAAGTTGTTATCATCGATAAATAGAATGTTCATTTATGTTAATTCTTTGCGTAAAAAAAAACGAGCAGCCCCAAAAGGGCTATTCGCTTAGAGACGTGATTCGTAGCGTCGCATCATATACAGACGCTTCAGCATTTTCTTGCGAGCGCTAATCTTCTGCTTTTTACGCTTTTCAGTCGCTGTTTCGTGGAAACGGCGAGCACGTGCTTCAGTAACAACCAGATTACGATCTGTCTGTTTCTTGAAACGGCGGTAAGATGCATCAAAATTATCGTCGTGGCGAAGAATAATACCAGGCATTCACATCACCCACTTTCTTTAAAAATTTTTTGGACGCGTATTATAGCACTTTTATCTCAAATTAACAACACGCCTCTATGAATAGTGTCCATTATCAAAGCCTATCTTTGCTAAAATCTGATTTATGATTGCACAAGACTCCATCGAAGGGCTCAAGACCCGGCTCGATATTATCGACGTTATCGGAAACTATATCGAACTCAAAAAAGCCGGTGCCAATTTCAAGGCGGTCTGCCCCTTCCATGATGAGAAATCCCCCAGCTTCGTCATCAGCCCCCAAAAACAGATCTACCACTGTTTCGGCTGCGGCGCGGGCGGCGACTCCATCAAGTTCGTCATGGAGTATGAGAAACTGAGCTATCCCGAAGCGATCGAAAAGCTCGCAGAACAGCATAACTACAGCCTGCAGTATACCCAGGGGGCACCGCGCCAGCAGCGCTCGCAGCTCCTCGAGAAACTCGACGAGTGGTACCAGAGCCTGCTGGAGCAGAACGTTCAGGCGAAGCAGTACCTCAAAGAGCGCGGTATCTTCGAATCCTCCATCGAGCGTTTCGGTATCGGGTATGCCCCTGCTTCCGGACAGACGCTCACCTTTATCAAAAGCCACCTGTTCAACATGAAAGAGGCGATCGAACTGGGAGTCGCAGGCGAGGACAGCGGACGCACGTTCGCGCGCTTTATCGAACGTATTACCTTCCCCATCCATGCACCAAACGGCAGCATCGTCGGTTTTGGAGGACGTACCATCAGCGGGCACGTGGCCAAATACGTCAACTCCCCCCAGACACGGCTGTTCAACAAATCGCGCCTGCTCTACGCCTATCATCTGGCCAAAGATAGTATCTACCGCTCCAAAGAGATGATTGTCACCGAAGGTTACCTCGACGTGGTCATGCTGCACCAGGCGGGCTTTACCAATGCCGTTGCGACACTGGGTACCGCCCTGACGCCGGAACACCTGCCGCTGCTGCGCAAAGGCGACCCGCGCATCGTCATGGCTTACGACGGTGACGATGCGGGACGCAATGCCGCGCTCAAGGCCGCCAGACTCCTCAGTGCCAGCGGTTTTGACGGGGGTGTCATCCTCTTTGGCAACGGGCTCGACCCCGCAGATATGGTCAAAAACGGCGAACTCGAAGCGCTCAGCAGCATGCTGCGTTCGCCGCAGCCTTTTATCGAGTTCGTCCTGAGCCAGATCATCGCGGGATACAACCTCCGCGACCCCAAAGCCAAAGAGCAGGCGCTTCACGAAGCCCTCGGCTACCTCAAGACCCTCTCGGCGCTGCTGCAGGAGGAGTACAAACCCTACCTCGCTTCGAGACTGGGCATCAGCCCCTCATTGATCCGTCTTGGCGGACAGGGTGCACAGCAGAACAAGGCGCCGCTCCAGCTTGCGCGTTCGGATGCATGGGAGCAGAGCCTCATCAAGACCGTGCTCGAACGCCCGGAGACCATCGAGCAGATCCTCGATTTTCTCGATCCCTCTTTGCTGCAGTACCACCAGCTTGAGTTCTCCCTCGCCATACAGGGCAGACGCGAAGAGCCGCAGCTCATGGCCATCGCACTGGATGAGAAGATCCACCCGTTTATCGACCATGAGACGCTCAAAAAGGAGCTCATCACCTTTTTAAGCCGCCACTACGAACGTGAACTCAAGAAAGTGAACAGCCAGAATGCGCTCCCTTTCGAAAAGAAAGCCTTTCTTATCCGTACCTTCCGCGGAAAGATCGCCAAACTCAAGCGCGGAGAACTCGTTCCCTACGAGGGATGATGCAACACGCGCTCTTTCTTCCTGAGCATAACGCTTTGCTTACTTAGCCTGTTTACCCCGAAATGGTATAATTCCGAAAATATTATAGGTGAACTGGCTGCATAAAGCGGCTCCTGTGCCTTACCAAGGAAACCCAATGTCAACTCAAAAACGCAAAGCGATCGCGCTTTTCAGCGGCGGCCTCGACTCTACGCTGGCCATGAAACTCATCATCAACCAGGGCATCGACGTCATCGCCTGTAACATCAACACCGGCTTCGGCTCGACCAAAGACAGACGTGCGCATATGCAGAACATGTGCGACCAGGTCGGTGCGGAGCTGCGCATCATCGATATCCAGAGCGAGTTTCTTCAAGACGTACTCTTCGACCCGAAACATGGTTACGGAAAGCACTTCAACCCCTGCATAGACTGTCACGCGAAGATGTTTGCCGTTGCCAAGCGCATCATGGAAGCCGAAGGTGCCAGTTTCCTGATCAGCGGCGAGGTCATGGGACAGCGCCCGATGAGCCAGAACAAAGACGCCCTGCAGACCGTACTTAACGAAAGCAACTGCGACGGCCTGCTGCTGCGCCCTATGTCGGCCAAATGTCTGGCACCGACCATCGCCGAAACAGAGGGGTGGGTAGACCGTGAAAAGCTCGAAGCGATCACCGGGCGTACCCGCGACCGCCAGTTCGAACTCGCCGAGCAGTTCGGTCTGACCGATTTTGAGAGCCCGGGCGGCGGCTGTCTGCTGACAGATGAGAACTTCGGCAAGAAGATGCGTGACTTTATCGCTTACGACACGTTCGAGGTGAAAGACATTCCCGTCCTCAAATACGGTCGCCAGCTTCGCCTGCCTGAAGGTGCGAAACTTGTCGTCGGACGCAACCAGGAAGATAATGAGAAGATCGGGCAGATCGAAAACGACAAGTTCATCCATATCCGCACAAACGGTATGCCCGGCCCTTACTCGCTGCTTTCGCGCAATGCCAGCGAAAACGACCGTGCCCTTGCAGCCAAACTGGTACTCACCTACTGCAAGACATCCCCTGATGAGCAGTACGCCCTTGATTTTGAAGGCGAAGCCGTCGAGGGCACACCGCTTGCATCCAAACAAGAAGCGATCAAATACTTCATCGTCTAAGCCTTTTGGCTGGACATCAACTCACCCTTTTAAGATATTTTTTACACAGCCGAAAGTATACTATTGTACTCAACATTAAAATTTTTAATAGTTAGCACTGTAAAGGGGACCAAATGGCCGGTGTACAATTCTCTTTTTTCAACTTCACAAGTCTGATCCAGCTCAACATCGGGATCGCCGATCGGCTTGACGAGAACCGAAATGAAAGCTTCACCATACTCTTTTGCGATTTTTCAAAACTGACCGATGATGTCATTTCTGCGAGCATGGATGATGTCCTGCGAAAATCAGATGCCATCGTCCACTATGACCACTACTTCTTCTTCGTCCTGCCCTACACGGACAAATACGGTGCGGTCATCGTCAAGAATATGTTCGAAGAGTTCTTTGACACCTATATCCCCTCTGCCGAAGTAAGCTACCCCGTCAACGGGGAGACACCGCAAGAGCTGTTCGACGCCCTGCAGCTGCGTGTCAAAAAACTGCATGACCGCGACCTCGATTTCCTCGATGAGAGCTCGATGCAGAAGGTCCACCTCAGCGAGTGATCATCGGGTAAAACGGTAATCTGCCGAGTTTCTGTAAAACTCCATGATCTTGGAGAGCTCAAACTTGCGGCGCCCCTGTTTGCTGCAGAGGCATATGCACTCTTCTTCTGTTTTATTCCCGGCGCTATCCATCGGTACCATCGTTTCGGCTATGTCGGCCACTTCGACCGTCTCAACACTTTTTACCGTTTCACTCTCTTTGGCTTTTTCTTGCGGCGTATACGTACGCACAAACGCATCGTTGCGGTAGCGGCAGCGCATTTGCGGCATCTGTTTCAATGCCTCCACTTCGCTCTCGTAGCTTCCGACAAGCACCTTCTTGAACTGCCCTTCTTCCACCACCTCATAGCGCATCCCGGCCGTATCGAGGCGTTTTAAAAAGGCGGCATCGACGCTTTTCTCTTTGTTAATGCAGAGTACCTGTATCCAATATTCACCGCCTAATAGCGAGACAAATCCCAATAAAAGTAGTAGCGCTGTTTTCATACTCTTTATATCGGCGTTTCTCATGATCTGTGAAATAAAAAAACATTCAAATGAAATTAAGAACGTCGGCTGTATAATTCTCGTTCTCAACTGTGGGGCATTAGCTCAGCTGGGAGAGCGCTTCGCTGGCAGCGAAGAGGTCAGCGGTTCGATCCCGCTATGCTCCACCATCCAAAAACATCTTTTGACACACTCCCGACAATTTTTCAACCATGTTTTCCTCTTAACCGTAACGCTTTCATGTACTTTCCCATCCATCCGACTACCCATAGTAAACATATATACCGGGCTATACGCTAAAATATTCTCTTCCATCGTGCTTGCCTGCCGTTTTTCTGGCTATGGACAATCAGCGACTACGTAAAAGGATCCATCATGGCAGCAGAACGCATTGTTGATAATCTCGACTGCTTTGCAGAGGAGTTCGCAGGGCTCAACCTTCATGGGATGAAGATCTCAAAGGCGGAATTTGAAGAGTGCACCTTCGTTTCATGCGATTTCAGCGAAACCTTTTTTTCGGCGTGCAGGTTTATCGATTGCCGTTTCGAAAACTGCAACCTGAGCCTTATGAAAGTGACGAACAGCAAACTGAGCGGTACCGAATTTATCGACTGCAAAATGGTCGGGATAGACTGGACGATGGCCGACTGGAAGAGTCTGCTCACTGCCGATCCTATCCGCTTTAGAGCGTCCATCCTCAGCGACAACAACTTTTTCGGCCTCGTACTGGAGGGACTCGTGATGAAAGAGTGCCGCGCCAAAGAGGCCGATTTCCGCAATGCTTCACTGCAAAATGCCGATTTTACCGGCACCGACTTCAAGGGGGCGCTGTTTGAAAAAAGCCACCTGGAGTATGCCGATTTCACCGACGCGCAGAACACGTACATCAACCTTCACTCCAACTACCTCAAAGGCGCACGTTTCAGCCGGTACGAGGCGCTGTTTTTACTTGAGACAATAGGCATAGAGCTGGTAGATTAGCGTTTAAAAAAGCTGAATGTTTTTCTGTTGTGTGTAGAAGTTTTTCTCCCGAAGAGCCGGGAGAAAAGAGAGGCGTGGTTTAGTCGAGCGCCGGGAACGGACCGACATACCCCATGTAGGAGTTCAGGTCCGCTTTGCTTAGGTTCTTATCTGTGTTGTCTTCGCCGAACGGATGCTGAACGACAGTCGTCATATAGCCGAAGCCGTTGATGTTCTTATGCCAGAACGGCGATGTCGTCTCTGCACCGTAGAGCGATGTGAAGATACGCTTCATATCTTTTGTCTTGACGTTATAGGCCCAGATCATGTCGTTTTCATGGTAGCCCGTATCTTCACCGATGAGCAGGATGCCGTACTTGTCAAGATAAGAGACGTTGTCCGGGTAGGAGATGCCGTTGACACTGCACTGGTTAAAGGCGAGGTCACCCGTATAGGTCGCGGCTTCGCCGCTCACTTCGCCGTACATATTGCCCACAACATACTCGCTGCCGATCACGCCGCCGCTCGTGTCACGTTTGCCAAGCTGCACGTCCAGTGCGTAGATGGTACCGCATTTGTTATAGGCCAGACGGATGTCGTTATTGCCGCCGAGGTCATACGCCGTGTTCGCTACACCCTTCTTCATGTTATCTTCCATCCCGTAACGCACGTCACTAATGGCCATATAGAGTTTTTTATCGTCCGCGTTATAGGTGATGCCCTCTTCTTTACTGAACTCAGTAGTCGCGCCAAGGTAAGCCGCGTAACGGCGTTTTTCAAAACGTGACGCTGCTTTTTCCTGCCCCGTGATCAACTGAAGACACTCCTGCCCGCCGGAAGTGTTGACAGGTACAAACCCTGCTCCGGCCGTCGTACACGTACCATCAAGGTCCATGGCGGCATAGTTGAAGATATCGGTAAACTCGATGTTAGCATCGAGCATCGTTTCGATCTCGCTGTTTGTTGCATGCCCCATCGCGATCCAGTCGATCGTCGCGCTGCCGCCGTTAGCTGCGGATTCCTGAATCCATTTCGCCGCATAGAGCGTACCCGCGCTCAGATCTTCCGCCACGTCGGCGACAAACATATAAAACCCGCCGTTAGTGCCGTCGTCGCTGAGGTAGACCGTTTTCTTATCCGGCATGACGTAGGCGAGCTCATGCGCCGCACGGCCCATGGCAAAGTGTTTCTCTACGGTTGTAGCACCCTGCGCATCGGTCACAGCGATCTCCGGGATCCAGCCCATATGGTAACCGATATATTTGGCATTGGCCGCAGTCGGCGCGTAACCGTTGTATTTTGCGATACTGATGATCTTCTGATCTGTCTCGTCGACCGTACGCATATCCGGCTCATACTCTTCGCTTCCCAGGTGTGTATTCCACGGTGTGGTCACACCCGCACAGTTGATATACGTACCGTTGACATCGGCAAAACTGACCGGCTTGGTCGATACGACAGAGAGTTCGCCCGTCTGTGCATCCTGATCGAGCTTGCTGATATACGCACCGCCGATGCGGCACTCCAGTGCCGTAATGGCAAAGAGTTCGGTTCCGTAGGTGATAAGCGACGTATAGTCCAGACCGCTTGACTGGCCGCAGTACCACGGTTCAGAAGCATCATAACGCTTGTTAGCAGGGTTGTCGCCCTGCGTCAGCGCGTTGCCCGCAGCATCTTTGACAAGGGCGAAATATTCGCCGTTCCCATCGGGTGAAGCATCACCTGAACGCAACAGTGTATGAAAATCTATCGATTCGTCTTGACCGTTGATCGTTACAGATGTGGATGCGTTGTTCACGCGCTTATCCTCATCTGTCGTTGGTACCGCTATACTGGTAAACGACATAGAGTACGCCGTACCGTCTGTACCGTTTATGCCATTATCTCCGTCGCTGACACATCCTGCCAATGTAAGTAGCAGTGCCGAAGCCGCTGCCGCGCTGATCCATCTTCTATTATTCATAACGATTACTCCGTATTAGTGTACCGTCATTGTAAAGAGGCGATGTTACATGCATGTGTCCAAAGCGACACAGCCGGATATCATTTTGCTAACACCTGTGAAACATTTAAGACACGTTTGTGTAACAGTGTCATAGTATGCATTTGTTTGATTTCGAAATGTATTGTATGAAGATCTATTGTATCCGCGGGAGAGCGGACAAAGAGGGAAAGCTTACGCTTTGATGTTGAGGTTTCCGCCGATGCCCGTCAACGCTGCGGTATTGGTCTGCTGCTCTTGCGTTACCTGCTGTGTCTGGACTTGCGCGCTGTCAAGTGCTTTTAAAACAGCCTGTTCCTGCGCCTGCATCGATTTTTTCATCACTTCCAGGCCCATCTGCCCGCCAGTTGCTCCTACTTCCATGGCAACCTCCTTCTATATCTATTACCCCAATTAAACCCTACTCCCGCAAAAAAGCTCTTGAAGCGATGAAACTAACCTGTGCGTTAAGCATCCAATAACATATGCGTTATATTTTTTAGACTATAATGCAAAGAAGAAGATATAAGGAAACCAGACGATGATAGCACGATTATGTATGTTGCTGACACTTTTACTGCTGCCCCTCTCAGGCAAGTCGATTTCGGCGGGGTATGACGTCACCTTTTCCGTATTTGGCAAGATCGGCGATGCCATCCTCTCCTTCGATTATGAGGAAGGGCGTTATGCTATCTATATCAACGGGGGGCTCACAGGCAGCGCCGCCTCCATCGGTCAGAACAGGCGAGAGATCCATGAGAGCTTTGGTACTATCGAAAACGGCGTATTATTGCCCGAACTCTATAAGATCACCCGCTCTTCGACCTATTTTTTCAACGAAAGCTTTTTTGCCTTCGACCATGAGAATAACACCATAGAGCGTCACCGTATCCGTACAAAAGTCACATCAGAAAGCCATTTTGACCTTCAGAAGATGAGCATTATTACCGATGAGCGCAATGTGACGACCTACTCAAGCAACCCGGTAGCCTATTACGCCAAAAACGACATCCTCTCGCTTTTTTTCAATGTCCGAACGCTTCTTAAGGATATCCCTCCGGGCAAAGAGAAGCTCATTCATGCCGTAGGCGGCAGTAATAAAAAAGGCGAGATCGTCGTCACCAATCCCGCCGGTGAAAAGCGCCGTGAGCTCGCATCGCTTATGCCCGGGCATGAAAACAGGCTCATCACCGTTGTCATCGATCAGGATATTTTCAAAAGTGACCGGGGGGAGCTTTACATCAGCCTCGACAGCGACACGCTGGCCAAGGAAGCGATGCTCAAAGACGTGCTGCTCTTTGGAGATATCCACGGTTACCGCACCTGGCAGAAAGGGAGTATGCAGGAGTAGTCTCCGGCCTGTCAGCCCCGTGAACTAAGCCCCTGCTTGAGCGAAAGCTCTATCTCCGTTGCATACTCCGGGTTTTTGGCTGCCAAAGCTTTGTCGAAAGAGACGATGATGTCTTTGTTGATGCGCGGATGGCGGCAGAGCCGCACAATCGCCTTGCGGTAGTGTTCAAAATCCGGATGGGGCCGCGAACCGAGCTTCTTGGGTATGACCCCGTATAACTCCACTATTTTCCCGGCCGCCTCCGCCAGCTGCGCGGCTGAACTGTTTTTATCTTTCAAAACAGCCAGCAGCTGTTCAAAGGTCTTCTCTGCCGCTTTGGGCTCTTTTGGCACTTCCGCCATAGTGCTTTGAGGGGCGCTTTGACGCGACTTTTGGCGCGAAATATAGATGATCACCAATACGATCAGAACGATCAATAAAACAAGTGTCGTAGCTATTAACGGCATATTGCCCATAAGAG
>JBFEWT010000138.1:0-4927 GCA_041546225.1 Sulfurimonadaceae bacterium | reverse complement strand
ATGATGCTTGCGATCGGTTTTAGCGTCATCGGTTTTGTCGGTACTACGATCGGCGAGATCATCAAGGCTGTCATAAGCCGCCAGCGCGAGTTTCTTGCCGATGCGTCGGCGGTACAGTTTACACGCTACCCGCAGGGCATTGCCAACGCACTCAAAAAGATCGGCAGCCGAAGTGAGGGTTCGACGATCAAGAGCAGCTCTTCGAGCACGTTCAGTCACCTCTATTTTGCCGACGGTGTCAGTGATTTTTGGGACAACCTTTTCTCTACCCATCCCAAACTCGATGAACGCATACGCCGGATCGAACCGCGATGGGACGGCCGCTACATTACCGAGACGAAACCCAAAGAGACGCCTCCGAAAAAGAAGAGCAAAGCGAAGCGGGAGATATTCGGAGCGGTCACGACCTCCGCCATCATTGCCGCCATGCAGCAGATCGGGCAGCCTGACGAGCGCCGGGTCGAACAGGCGCATGCACTGCTCGATACCATACCCGCTTCGCTCAAGGGGATGAGCGAAAACCCGCTGAGTGCGCAGGCAGTTATTTTCGCACTGCTGATGAGTCGGGATAAAACGACAGAAACAAAACAGCTGGCATCGGTAGCGGAATGCTCTGGCGTGCTGCTGAAACAGACGCAGCTTGCCCTTGCATCGATGAATGCTCTTGAGCGCAATGCGCACCTCGCCCTGATGCAGCTGTGTATCACCTCGCTGAAGATGATGTCGCTGCCGCAGTACGAAGCGTTTCGCACGTGCGTAAGGGAGCTCGTGGATGCCGACAGCCGGATCAGCCTTTTCGAATGGAGCATGGAACATCTTGTTCTGCAGCCGCTGGATATCGTTTTTGGCCTTGCAAAAACTCCTAAAGAGGTACATACCCACATCGGCGCGGTGAGAGAAGAGGGTGCCCTTTTCATCTCCGTGCTCGCCCGTGTACAGAAGCGCGATGACATCTCGGCGGAGGCGGCGTTCAATGCGGCCAAAAAGAGCGTAGGTGCCACGGCGCTCAACTATACAGCGCACGATACGCACGACTATAAGGCGCTTAACCGTGCCGTTGCGTCACTGCAGCGTGCAAGACTCGGTGTACGCAAAAAGGTGCTCGACATGGCCCTCGCCGCGTTGGAACATGACGGCAGGGTCAGCGCGGAGGACCTTGAACTGCTGCATGCCGCATCGGCTACGCTTCGCCTGCCTTTGCCGTTGGTGGAAAATGAGATAGCGCGCTAATCCGGTGCATACACAGGGTGTTTCCCCTCTTTACAACTCCGACCCCCACTTCAGGATATCCAGCCCGTATTTGTCCCGCACCTTTTTTGTCTGAAGGCTCAGCTCCCGCTGCGGCTGGTCCTCTTCGAATTCGATGAGCGAGAGTTCTCGGCGGCTGTTGCGGGTAAAGTGCGAACAGTGGATGGAGAGGCGGATGACGCGGTGGCTCTTTTTCGTATCGGCCGCATAGAAAAGCGAGAGTACCAGCTCTTTGAAGCGTTTTTCGTTGAAGAGGCGCCGTTCGGTCAGGTTGCCTCCCGAACCCCCGCCGTACTCGTAGCGCAGTCCCACATGAAACGTGGTGGGAAGCGCATCGATGCGCATCACGGCGTAGGCGAGGTGGCGTGCGAGGATGATGATGCGCCGCCGCAGTTCGGCGCGCTCGAGCACCGGGTCGAAGGTGCGCGATATGCCGATGGATTTGCGGACATGGTGGATGCTGACCTCGTCACTGTCCTCTCCGCAGACCCGCGCATAGAGCGCGTTGGCGTAGGGCCCCCAGGAGCAGACCAGCCCCTTGGCACGTTTAAGCTCGCCCAGTGTCTCTATGCGCGCAGAGAGCAGACGCCGCTGCATGGAACGGCCGATGCCGGGAAAGGCTGCTACGGGGATCTTCTCGATGAACATGCCAACCTCCTCTCTTAGCACCGTTCTGCAGCCGAAAGGTTTTGCCGAGGAGGTCGCCAGTTTGGCGATGCTCTTGGTGTGGGCCGCGCCGATGGAGACGGGAAGGTTCAGTGTGCGTTTGATCTCGTGGCGGAGCATGTCGATGAAGCAGGGCACCTCCTCGTCCGCCACCCAGCCGCCAAGGTCGCCGTAAAACTCGTCGATGCTCGCCTGTTCCAGCAGCGGGATGCGCGCCTGCAAAAAGGCGTGCAGTTCGTGCGAGAGCTTCTGGTAAAGCGCCATGTTGGGCGCCTTGACGATGAAGTCAGGGCAGCGCTGCAGCGCCTCGCGGATGGTGGTGCCGGTGTTGATGCCGTATTTTCTCGCCTCGTAGCTCGCCGTCGTCAGAATGCCCCGTACCCGCCCGTCGGGATCGATGAACTTGCTCAGGTCGCTCTGCGTCGCGTCGTATGCCTGAAAAAAGGTACCTACGAAGGAGCCCGTGTTTTCAAGGTTAAGCGTCTGGTTCCCGCTCCGTTTGGCAAAGATCTGCGTATCGCCCCGCCCGCCGATGCCTACGGCTTTGCCTTCAAGCGAAGGGTCGATGGTACGTTCGGCGGAGACGAAGAAGCAGTCGAGGTCGATGTGGATTTTCATAAACGCAGTATAGTATGACTTTGCCCATCGGGCCGGAAATGTGGCAATACGTAATCTCTTTTTTGTATAATGGTTCCAATAAGAGAAGAAGGAGCGCAGCATGCGCATAGTCATTGTCGGCGGCGGTATCGCGGCGGCCTATACGGCCAACGCCCTGCTGAAAAAACTTCCCCGCGCCGAACTGCTCATCGTCTCCGAAGAGCCGTACCGCCCCTATGACCGCATCCACCTATGCGCGCTTGTGGAGGGCAGTGCGACGGTGGAAGATATCGCACTTGAACTTGACAGCCGTGTAAAGGTCGAGCTGGCACAGAAGATCACCTCCATCGACCCGGAGGCGAAGCGCATCTTCTCCGAACACGCCTCCTATGCTTACGACAAGCTCATCATCGCCACCGGTTCCAAACCCCGCGAGCTTTTCGACACCTCCAAATTCGATAACGCCACCACCTTCCGCAGTGCCCGCGACAGTTTCGAGATCGCCCAGAAGTGCAAGGGGCGTAACGTCGTTTTGGTGGGGGTGGGACCTATCGGACTGGAGCTGCTCGATACCCTGACGCATATGGAAGGGCCTCAGAGCATTACCCTCTTTTCACGCAACAAGAGCCTCTACAGCAACGACCTCACCCCCGCCGCGGTCGAGCTGATCGCCCGGACTTACGAAACGGATGCACGGGTAAAGGTGCTTTTTGAGGATGCCTTTGTCGATAAAACGGTACATGATGGCCACATCACGCAGGTGCGGCTAAAAAGCGGCACCATCGACAACCCTTACCTTATCTTCGGTATCGGCATCTCCCCCAACGTCGATTTTGCCAGCGATGCGCTCTACTGCGAGCGCGGCATCGTGGTGGATTAACATATGCGCGCTTCCGCAGAAGATATCTACGCCGTCGGCGAAGCCGCGCAGTTCTCCAACGGCTACAGCACGGGGCATGTCAAGGAGTGTACGCTGCAGGCCGATGCCGCTGTTGCACACATCGCAGGCGAGAAGGGTGCGGTTTTTGTGCGCGAGATCAGCATGGACGCGCTCAAAGTAGGAGCGTTCATGCTTGCCGATGTCACGTCGCCTGCGTATGATCCCAAAGACGCCGCCAACGAAGAGATCGTCATCGTCTCCAAAGCCGACAACCGCATCGACCAGTACATCCTCAACGGCGAGAGACTGGTACGGTTTATCGGTATCAACTCCAACATCGACCTTCTCTCCCTTCAAAGCCTGATGGAAAATGACAAAGCGGTTGACGCGGCCTTCTTTTACAAAAACCGCCTGGAGAGCGGACGGGGCAAACTGGTCTGCAGCTGTACGGGAGCACATGCGAACGAGCTGCTCGACATCATCCGCTGCAACGCCATTACCGAGTTTCAAGAGCTAAAGCCTTTCACTCAGGCGGGACGGGTCTGCGGCCGCTGTAAAAAAGAGATCGCGGAGCTTATCGCGGGAGTGGAGCTGGACCTCGAGACCGTGCGATGCCTCAAAGCCGAACGCGAAGCAAAGGCCAAAGCGGAAGAGCTGGAGCGGGTGCGCCGCCGCATCGCCAAGTTCAACGCCCTGCATCCGCTCAACAAGATCAGCGAGGAGAACCTCGACGAGGCGATGAAATCGTTCGATATCAGCGAAGACTACAACCGCTGGGTCTCCATGGTCACGGCAACGATGCAGCTGCATCCCGATTTTGAGCCGAGTGTGGGCGAGGGGGTCAGGGCGCTCAACAAGATCCCTATTATCTGGCTGGAACTCGCCGACTGTTCAGGCAACTCCGAGGGCTTCATCAAGTCGGCCAACCCCGAGATAGACGAGCTCATACTCAACTACATCTCGCTCGATTACCATGAACTGCTGATGGCCCCTTCGGGAGCGGACTCGGAGTCTTCGCTCGATGCTGTCATCGCAAACGATGCGGGCGGTTACATCCTTATCGTCGAAGGGGCGATACCTCTGGGACTTGAGGGCAAGTTCCTGCGCATCGGACCCAGGGGCGAGACGGGACTTGAGCTGCTGCGGCGTACGGCGGCAAACGCGGCTGCGGTCTTGGCGGTGGGTTCATGCGCCTATGACGGCGGGGTGGTCGCCGCGGCTCCCAACCCTACCGGTGCGGTGGGCGTTGCTGAGGCGTTGGGGCGTGACGATATCATCAACCTGCCCGGCTGTCCGGTCAATCCCGTCAACATCGTCGGGACGCTTCTTCACTACATCATGTTCGAGGAGTTTCCTGCACTCGATGCGAAAAACCGTCCTGCATGGGCCTACAGCTACCGCATCCATGACAACTGCGAGCGCCGAGGACACTATGACCTCGGCGAGTTTGTCAAAGAGTGGGGGGACGAGGGGGCCAAGAAGGGGTGGTGTCTGTACGAGATGGGCTGTAAAGGCCCCTATGCGGAGCTGAACTGT
>JBFEWT010000094.1:0-8896 GCA_041546225.1 Sulfurimonadaceae bacterium | reverse complement strand
CGCATATGAAAGAAACGCTGCTGGAGACAAAAGCGTCAATCCTGCTCGAGCGACGCCATGAAAAAGATTTTATTGCACGAAAAGATCTGAAATATGTCAAACGTTTTGATGATCAGATGGGTGTATTGAATACGCACCTGAATAATCTTAAGTCCGGTCTGAAGAGATTCGGCTACAGCGACCCCAAAATCGATCAGGCTATCGGAGAGATCACTGCGTACAGCAACCATTTTCACAGGCTTGTAGAAGTCGAGCAGAAGATAGGTATCGATCATAAAAGCGGCCTGCGGGGCAAACTGCGTGCATCGGTGCACAATGCCGAAGAGATCATCAACGCGTTTCATAACGATCTTCTGCTGGTGGACATGCTGACGCTGCGCCGCAATGAGAAAGACTTTTTTATGCGCGAACTCGACAAATACCCTAAAAAGTTTGCAGCAAACTATGAGAAAATGCATGCGCATGTACTCAGCTCAAACCTCACATTCGAGAAAAAAGATGAAGTGCTGGAGAACCTAGAGGTCTATAAGAAGGGTTTCCTGGCGACGGTCAATGCCATAACAGAGCGCGGTTTGACACCCGATACGGGGATTATGGGCGATATGCGTGCCTCTGTGCATGAAACCGGCGTGCTCATAAATGATGTATTGAAGTCTACAGAGCTCTTTATCGCTTCTGAAGTCTCTTTGCTTAAGCGTGTTTACTGGAGTGTGAACCTGCTGCTCGGCACACTCTTCTTTTTCCTTTTGTGGGCCATTGTCCAATCTATTGTCACACCGATTCGCCGTTTCACGAAAGAGGTCTCCGAAAATGATTATGACCTGAGTTTTGTCTATAACGGACACGGCAAGGATGAGATTAAACTGATGGCTGATTCACTCAATCTCTCTTTCCGCCGTATCGGTGAAGCGATAGCCGAGTCCAAACGTGCCAGTCTGGAAAATGTCTCGGTCACTACGGAGCTCTCCGAGGCGACGAAGAACATAGAGATGCGTATTAACGAGACGTTTAAGATCGTTGAAGGTACAACCCACGAAACGGACACGATACGAAACAACCTGGGCACAATGCTTGTCGAAAATGAGCAGGTCAAAGAGAAGATCTCCAAAACATCCGCGATCATCGACGATGTGAGCAGCGAGTTTGCCATCCTTATCGAGCAGATCCACAGCACGTCAGAGGTGGAGAACGAGCTTAATGACCGGTTGACAAACCTTGCAAACGAAGCAGGTCAGGTTAAAAACGTCCTTGAGATCATCTCTGACATCGCAGAGCAGACCAACCTGCTGGCACTCAATGCCGCCATTGAAGCGGCGCGAGCTGGCGAACACGGGCGCGGCTTCGCCGTTGTAGCGGATGAAGTACGCAAGCTCGCGGAACGTACGCAGAAAAGCCTTACCGAGATCAATGCGACGGTCAATGTCATCGTGCAGAACATCATCGACGCCGGTACGCAGATGAACCAGAATGTCGAGATGTTTGACAGACTCATAGAATCATCGTCGCATGTCGATACCAAAGTCGTCGAAGGGCGTACGTACATGCAAGAAGCCGTCGGAAGCGTAGAGCGCGCAAGCACGATCTCTTCAAAGACGGGCGAAACCATTCAGACGGTCATAGAACGCATCGCCGAGATCAATGATCATTCGGCATCCAATGCGCGAAGCATCGAAGAGACGGCGCAGGCTATCACGCATGTCAGCGAGATCACCGAACAGCTCAATGAGCGCCTCAGCGTCTTCAAAACATAAACATACATCCCGAAGCGGGCACTCTGCCGCTTCGACTTTCTCCCTTAAACTGAGTATAATGCCACCACTAAAAAACTTACAGTACCCGCAAAAGAGACCCTTATGGCAAACAAAAACGATACACTTCCCGATAACCTCAAAGGATTGATAGAGAGCCTGTCTACGCAGCAGGCTATGCCCCTTGGCACCATGTCAGACCTGCCGTTCCTGGCAGTCAAAGTCCCTCTGGAGTATGAAAACATCCTTATCGAAGGCGGTATTACCTGCGAACTCAAGCCTGCGGTGTTTAATATTGATTTTGAAGAGAAGACCATCGCTATCTGCTTTGTGCAGGTGAGACTCAACACGTGCAGCGAACTTACCTATACGGCCTATTATGATCTGAGTGAAGAGAAGCAGTACAGCGACTGCTATGAACTGTTGAATATGCGAAATTACGGCATATTGGCCGCTTCAGAGCAAATACATGACTTTATCGGATTCGATGTGCCGTTTGAAGCGGAGTTTGACCCGCGAAATATCATCGCAGGGGCAAAAGCGAACGCGACGGAGTCTACGCCTGCTCTCGCGCATAGCATCGCACAGCTGTTCGTGCAGCAGAGCGAAACCCCGGCCAAACTTTGGGATCAGCTCAGTGAGATGGCCCCCTTTGAGAAGTCGTGGTACGGCCGTATGCGCATGGAGTCGAAATAGGCCGCTTCCGCTTTAGGCACAGATGACGCGGTTGCGCCCTTCGTCCTTGGCACGGTAGAGTGCCTTGTCTACCTTTTCCATTGCGCTTACGAGTGTTTCATCAGGGGTGATATTGCCTACGCCGAAGCTGCTGGTGATCGTGCCGACACCCTCGAAAACGTGCGTTTCGATACTATGGCGAAGCTTCTCGGCGACTTCGGCCGCCTGCGTAAGCGCGGTGTTGGGCAGGAGCAGTATGAACTCTTCGCCGCCCCAGCGTGCGAAGGTGTCCGATTCGCGGATATTGGCTGAGACAACGGCGGCAAGCTCTTTGAGGACATAGTCCCCGACAGTGTGACCATAGGTGTCATTGACGACTTTGAAACGGTCGATATCGAGCATGACCAGTGCCAGCTCTTTGCCGTAACGTTTCAGCTGTGCGGACTCTTTTTCAAACAGCTCTTCAAAAAGGTGGCGGTTGGCGATATTGGTCAGTGCATCACGGGTCGCTATCTTGGTAAGCTGTTTGTTCTTTTGACTGAGTATCTGGGTAAGTTCTTCAAACTCGTTGAAGTGCTCTTTGACAAGGCCCGACCACTTAAGATAGGTGCGGGAGATGAGCTCCTGTTCGCTGATAATACCGATGACCTGGCCGTCATCGTCGGCAACGACGATGCGTTTGTACGCTTTCGCCTGCAAAAATGCCAAAGCTTCGCTGATGGTCGAGTCAGCGTGAAGCGTCTGCAGCGGGCCGTTCATAAAATGTGCGAGTGTCAGCTCTTCTGCATGGTTTTCTTTGAAATACTTCAGGATGTCTTTGGATGTGACGATGCCCAGGGGTTTGGCGGCATCGGCAACGATGATACAGTCGGTGCTGGCCTCATGCATGTCTGACATCGCCTGCCGCATCGTCTGATGCTGCTGCAGTGTAATAAAACCGTATTTTGCATCGAACATAGAACCCAGCGTGAGGTTTTCCATCATGATCTGCGGGTCGACACTGGCCACGATGTCGTTATTTGTAACCAGACCGTAGAGTTCATCGTCATCGTCGCATACGCAGATATATTCGTTGTTTTTATCGAGGAACTCCAGGGCCATAATGACGTTTTCATCTTTATGCAGCAGGGGGACCTGCTGAAGGCTCAACTGTGAAAAGGGTGTTGAAAAAGGGACTTTTTCCAGTGTAAGGCGTATCATGTCCCGCGTGGTAAAGACATAATAGAGTGTGCGGCTCTTGATGATGACATTGCGATGGTTGTGTTCATTCATCTTTTCAACGGCCATATTGACCGTTGCATCAATATTCAGATAGATGACTTTCTGTGTTGCAATGCTGCCAAGAGTCGGAAAGTACACATTCTCCCTTTGCTTATGAAGTGATTGTTAAATTATATATCGTACGAGATTATAATACCATTAAATTCTCCTTATAATCTCCGCTCTGCAGATGATGGTCCCATGGGGGTTGGCAGATGTTTTTAGTAAAGCGATACGCTAAAAATGTTTTTTAAAAACTTATCTCGTTATTTTTGCAAGTAATGCTTAAGAGCAGGGGGAGTATAGTTGTTCTACTATACAAAAGGAGACTATGATGAGACAGTACGAGACATACAGGTGCAGTGTCTGCGGCAATGAAGTCGAAGTACAGCATGTCGGAGGCGGCGAACTCCACTGCTGCGGCAAAGCGATGGAGATGACTACGTCTGAGCTTACACTGGTCAACCTGCTTAAAGCATTTGCCGGCGAATCCCAGGCGCGCAATAAGTATGAGTACTTTGCCAAAGTGGCTCAGAAAGAGGGCTACAGGGATATTGCCGAACACTTTCAGCGCGCAGCAAACAACGAGAAGCAGCATGCCAAGCTTGAACTCGCCCTGCATAACCGCATGGTCAACGACTGCGACGATTCGTTCGGCGATACGGTCGAGAACCTCAAAGCGGCCATCGCAGGCGAAAGCTATGAGAACCTCACCATGTACCCCGAGTTCGCACGTATTGCCAAGGAAGAGGGACACAATGAAGCCGCCCGTCTCTTCCGGGCCATAGGCAAGATCGAAATCGAACATGAAGCTATGTACAAGGAGCTGCTGCGCCGCCTTGAAGCGGGAGAGGAGTTCGAAAGCGCCAACGACGAGGAGGAGTGGATCTGCGAAGTGTGCGGCCATGTGCACCGCGGTAAGAAACCGCCAGAAGAGTGCCCTGTCTGTAAACACCCCAAAGAGTACCAGTCCCGCCTTAACAGTAAGAAATAACGGCTCAGCCCGCGTTGCAGACGCTGCGGCGGGCTGAAAAACCGCTTCATTTTTGACTTTCAGCATTGCTTGGTTAGACTTTTGATCATTAAATCCAAAAGGTCAGCGATGAACCCTCTCTCTTTGCGTCATATCTACCTCTTCGAATCCTTTTCAAACACCCAGCTAGAGGCACTTGAACGCATCACGAAAATGGTGCATCTTGAGAAGGGCGATATCCTTTTTTATGAAGGTGACCGTGCTGACACGCTCCATGTCATCGAAGCAGGCAGCATGAGTGTCTACAAGTGTGATCCCAAAGGCAACGAGATCGTCATGGGAAGGTTCAAAGCAGGTGATATGATCGCGGAGATGCCCTGTTTTGAACATGGCGTCTTTCCGGCGACGGCGCGTTGTGAAAGCGATGTCAGCTGCCTGAAAATAGACTATGCGGCTTTCGAAAAGCTCTTTTTGCGTGATCCTGAGGTCTCTATGAGTATTCTCAAATCGATGGCGATGAAGATCAAGCATCTTGAGTTCACCATCAACCAGAACCTTGCCATGGATGCGACAGAGAAGACGGCGCGTTTCATCTATGACAATCCCGAAGAGTTTGTCTCACTGAAGAAAAAAGAGATCGCCGGACGCCTCAATATGACGCCAGAGACACTCTCTCGTGTCATCAAGAAGTTTAAAGACGCCGCACTGCTGTGTAACGACAAAGGTATATTTACGATTTTAGACCGCGAAGGGCTCAAGCAGTTTATAAACAACTGAGCGTACGCGGCTTTAATGCACTTTCCGCTAAAATGTCATAAAAAGTCTTGCCCATGAACTCCGATAACTTTTCAACCCTTCCGCTGAAGCAGGAAATGCTTGCCAACCTCAAAGAGCTTGGTTATACCGCCATGACGCCCATACAGGCACAAAGCCTTCCGTATATCTTGAACAAACGTGACGTACGCGCGAAAGCGAAGACCGGCAGCGGCAAGACGGCTGCGTTCGGTATCGGCGTACTGCATAATCTCAACGTCAAACGCTTTCGTGTTCAGACACTGGTGCTTTGCCCCACACGCGAGCTGGCAGACCAGGTGGCAAAAGAGCTTCGCCGCCTTGCCCGTGCCACGCACAATGTCAAAATATTGACACTCTGCGGCGGAATGCCGTTCGGACCGCAGCTGGGATCGCTTGACCATGGTGCACACATCATTGTCGGTACGCCGGGCAGGGTGCTCAAACACCTTGGCAAAGGGTCGTTGAACTTCGATGACCTTACCATGCTGGTGCTGGATGAAGCGGACCGTATGCTCGATATGGGTTTTGCCGAAGAGATCGATGCCATCATTGAACAGACGCCGTCATCGCGCCAGACACTGCTCTTCTCCGCAACCTACCCGGAGCAGATAGAGAAGATGGGCTCGTCGGTCCTGCGAGATCCGGTAGACGTGAGCATAGAGTCGGTACATACGCAGAGCACGATCAGACAGATCGCTTATGAACATAACGATAAAGATGCGGCACTGGTGCGTCTGCTGTCGCACTACCGTCCCGAGTCGAGCATCATCTTCTGCAACATGAAGATCACCTGTCAGGAAGTCGCAGACATGCTGCAGGCGCAGGGCTTCAGTGCGGAGGCCATCCACGGCGACCTTGAGCAGATAGAGCGCAACGAAGTACTGGTGAAGTTCGGTAACGGAAGCTGTGCCATACTGGTCGCGACCGATGTCGCCGCACGCGGTCTTGACATCAAAGCGCTAGAAGCGGTAGTGAACTACGACCTGCCGCGTGATCCGGAAGTCTATGTCCACCGTATCGGGCGTACCGGTCGGGCCGGCAATGAAGGTCTGGCGTTGAGCGTTTACGAAGATACGCAAAACGACATCGTGGCATTAGAGGATATCGAGTCGTATCAGAAGCAGGGTATCGAGCGCGGCGACATCACGGAGCTCTCATCGGAGAAGATCTCCGGTATTCAGGGCGCCATGACGACGCTCTGTATCGACGGCGGCAGAAAACAGAAGGTGCGCCCCGGCGACATCCTGGGTGCGCTGACCGGTGAAGCCGGCATTAAAGCCAGCAGCGTCGGCAAGATCGATATCTTCGATAAATATGCATATGTCGCCATCAAGCGCGAGGATGTCGACGAAGCCCATAAGCAGTTAAGCAGCGGACGTATCAAGGGGCGCAGTTTCAGAGTATGGAAAATGGACGCATGACGATCTACGTGGACGGCGATGCCTTTCCCAATGCGATAAAAGAGATCTTTTTCCGCTCCATCGAACGTGTCAGGCTGCCGGCCGTGTTTGTTTCGAACAAGCCGCTGCGTCTTCCGGAGTCGGAACTGGTGTCGCTCATCATCGTCGAAGCGGGTGCCGATGTGGCCGATGACAGGATCGCCGAGATGGTTCAGGCCGGCGACCTGGTCATCACGGCCGATATCCCGCTGGCTGACCGCATCGTAAGCAAAGGCGCCCACGGCATAGATCACCGCGGTACGCTGTACAGCGAAGAGAACATCAAGCAGCTGCTGGCGATGCGGAACCTGATGGATGAGATACGCAGTATGGGGGAGATGACTGGCGGACCGGCACCGTTTGGCAAAAAAGATGCCCATGAGTTCGCCAACCAGCTGCACCGCTTCCTGACAAAGCACTGCAAGGCATAAGCAGGCGTCTTCTAATAGAGCAGCTTGCCGAAGCGCGTCGGCTCAGGGTTTGGTTCGGAGATAAGCGCAGCTTCCTCTGCATCGAGAAGGCCGGCACCCTGCTGGGCGTTTGAAAGACCGAGCATCTCGGCGGTGGATGTAAGGTAGTATCGCACTTTTTCCGGCGTCAGAAACGGCTGGTTCTCAAGGATGAGCGCCGCGGCGCCTGTGACATGCGGCGCAGCCATGCTTGTCCCGCTGAGCGTCGTATAGCCGCCGTCTTTGTCGGTTGTGAAGATATCAACGCCCGGTGCCGCCACGTCAATGCGCTCGCCGGCATTGCTCCAGGATGCAAAGGCATTGTATTTGTCGACGGCAGATACGGCGATGGTCTCCTCGAATGCGGCAGGATAGTAGACCGCCGTAGCGCCGCTGCCTGCCGCGGCTATCTGAACGATCCCCTTATTATAGACCTCGTTAACCGCTTCTTGCAGGGTAGGGCTCTGCGTCGGTGTCCCAAGACTCATGTTTATGATATCCATCTTGTTGTTTACGGACCATTCAAGCCCGGTGATGACATCAGAAAGCCACCCTTTGCCTTCACTGTCGAGTACTTTGACGCCGTAGAGTGCGCTGCGGGGTGCGACGCCTTTGACACCGATGCCATTGTCTACGCCCGCTATGGTCCCCGCAACGCGTGTTCCGTGGCCGTTGTCGTCATCGAAATGCCTGAGCGGGTCGATGATGTTGGTACCGCCTTTGAGGTTATCCAAAAGATCGGGATGATCGACATCGATACCGGTGTCGAGCACAGCGGTCTTTACACCGACGCCTGATGTGCCGTTCCAGACAAGTTCTGCGTCAATACGGTCGACTCCCCATGTGAGCTTTTGTGCTGCCTTAATACTCTTTTTAGAAGCTTTTTCGCTGCCGCCGTGCGGGGTGCTTTCAAGCAGGAAGTCTGTTTCAAAACGTACGACAGAGGTATTTTTCAAGATAGCGGACTTTACTTGTCGCTCCGTATGCGAAGGTGCCGTGACGACAATGGCCGGAATGATGGAGAGTTCGCGGTATATGGTGGCACCGTTGCTTGTGACGATCGCGCGTCGGTCAGATTCGGTGACCGCAGGGTTGAAAACGACAATCGCGCGAACACTGCTGGGTGCAGCGTTTAGCGGACTGCTGATGATACCGGCAGATGTCAGCGTAAGAAGAGCGCTTTTGAATAGATGTTTCATGATGGACCTTATATAGGTTTTTCTTATCTTTATGCTAAGGATTATATGCCATAGTTATCAATAAGTTATCACATCAATATTTAGAATGGCAAATATTTTGCTTTCTCAGTATAATAAGAAAAAAAGAAGAGAGCGTATGCAATGCTGCTTGAAATAATCTATATCTGGAATATCCTGATGTTTGCGGTCCTGGGTGCACACTATGCCGTTAATTACCGCGCAGGGAGTATCCCCGCCGACTTTAGGGGAAGTCTGGGCAGCATCGTGCTTGTAGGCATTGGATTGCCGCTGCTGGCAGTCGCTATAGAGGCTATTGGCGCAGAAAGCGAAAAAGAGCTGCTGCTTGAACTGTTCAACT
>JBFEWT010000033.1:0-19464 GCA_041546225.1 Sulfurimonadaceae bacterium | reverse complement strand
TCCCCGAAGAGTTCGCACCCCTGGGTGAGACGCTCAACCATCTTATCATGCGGATACACAACTTTGTCAAATACCAAAAAGAGCTCTTCATCGGCGCGGCGCATGAGCTTAAGACACCTCTGGCCGTCATAAAACTCAAAAACCAGGTCACCCTGATCAAAGAGCGCACGCCCGCAGAGTATATTGAAGCCCTGAAAGTCACCCAGTCGACTATTGACGAGATGAACAAGATCACGGCAGACATCCTGAACATCGGGCGGCAGGAAGGGGCACAGCTCGAGACGCCGGTACAAGTCGATATTATCGATCTGCTCAAGAAAAAAGCGAACGACTTCGCCCTGCTGGCCGAAAGCGAAGGCAAAGAACTCACGATGGAGTTCAAACCCGATGCCTTCAATGCCACTTTGCAGGCACAGCTGCTTAACCAGATACTGCAAAACTTTTTGCAAAATGCCCTCAAATTCACCCCGGAAGGCAAACGCGTACGTCTTGTCAGCCGGCTCGATCAGTGCGGTCTTACCATAGAGGTGATCGATGAAGGGTGCGGCATAGACGAAAGCGTCGACCTGTTTGCGCCGTTTAAACGCCAAGGGAACAAATCCGGTGTCGGACTGGGGCTTTTCCTTGCCAAAAGCGCTGCAGACGCTTTGGGTGCCACCATTACCCTCAAAAACAGAACCGACGGCAAAGACGGTACTGTCGCGTCGCTGCATATCCAGTCCAAACTCTGCTGCGAACTGCCTGCGCGTTAATCCGTTCAGCGCACTTTTCCCTCTGCATCCACCCATATTCTCTGCGTTAATTCCTTGAGCTGTCAAATAAGCTGAGTCATTCAAATTACTTCAAGGTTAGATTTGATATAAATCGGACACTTAATAAAGAATCAGTTTCAAGAGTCATCGAGATCTGTATCTATGCCAATCAAGGTTAACTAATGCCACTACTAATAAATGATGAATGTATTGCATGTGACGCGTGTCGTGAAGAGTGCCCTACCGAAGCTATCGACGAGGGTGATCCGATCTACATTATCGACCCTGACCGTTGTACGGAATGTGTCGGCATCTATGACGAACCGGCATGTATCGCCGTCTGTCCCGTCGACTGTATCGAACTGGACAAAGAGAACGTCGAAAGCGTTGCGGAGCTGATGTACAAGAACGAACAGCTTATGAAAGAAGAGTAAGGCGTGGCCAAACGCACGGCGGTCATCGATATCGGGTCGAACTCGGTCCGCATGGTCATCTTCGAGAAGACCAGCCGCTTTGCTTTCCACCTGCTCTATGAGACCAAAAGCCGCGTGCGCATAAGCGAAAAAGCTTATGAGAACGGCGGCAACCTGCAAGAAGCCGCCATGAAACGCGCGCTCGATGCCCTGCGGGGCTTTTTATCCATCGCCGACTCCTACCATGTACGCAAGACACTCTGCTGCGCTACATCCGCCGTACGCGATGCAGGGAACCGTTCGCTGTTCGTCAAGCGGGTCAAAGATGAACTCGGGCTTAGCATCAAGGTCATCGACGGGGAGAAAGAGGCTTACCTCGGCGGTATCGCCGCCGCGAACCTTCTTCCCAGGCTTGAAGGCCATACCATCGATATCGGCGGCGGCTCGACCGAGATCGCCGCAGTCGCTGAGGGGACGGTCACACAGACCTACTCGCTTGACCTCGGCACCGTGCGCCTGAAAGAGCTCTTTTTTGATCATGGCGACGTCAAGGGGGCCACGGAGTATATCGACAATGCGCTTGCAGCCCTGCCGATGGATGCAAGCCCTGTGCTTATCGGTGTAGGCGGTACATTCCGCGCCCTGGCACAGGCGATCATGGCACAGAGCGGCTACCCGCTGAAAAAACTGCACGGCTTTTGTTTCGAAGCTTCCGTACTGGAGGCGTTTTGCGAGAAGATCCTTGCAAGCGATGAAGCCGGCTTCAAAAGCCTCGGTATAAAGAAAGAGCGCTATGACGTCATCAAACCCGGCGTCCTGATCGTTTTGCGTTTTCTTGCACGCTACGCGCCGCAGAAGCTTGTCACAAGCGGTGCAGGCGTTCGTGAGGGGCTCTTCCTGCATGACCTGCTGCGTCATGCAAAACATACGTTTCCCAACAACTTTAACCCCTCGGTACGCTATCTTCTCGATACGCATACCATCGAGCCGCGCCATGCCGAGCAGATGGCTGCAACGGCCAAGAAACTCTTTAGCGCGCTTCACAGCTTTCTGGATATCCCAAGCACCTATGCCTATGAACTTGATATCGCGGCAAAACTTGCACAGAGCGGTACCGCACTGCACTTCTACTCATACCAGCGTCACAGCTACTATCTTGCGCAGAGCGTGCTTGAGTATGGCTTTACCCACCAGCAGATCATGCTCATCTCCACCCTGCTGCGTTATCAAAAACGCAAACGCCTCAGCAAAAGCTTCAAAGAGAAGTACGGAACGCTCCTGCCCGATGACAAGATCATCGACGCTCTTACCTTCATTCTCTTTATCAGCAATATCCTGCTGAGCCACCGCCCGCGCAATATCGACTTTGCACTCTCATTTGACACAGATACGCTGAGTATCACCGCCAAAGAGAAGCAGTTCTACCTTGCCAAAGAACAGCTCAAAAACATCACTCTTCCGAAGAATCTGAAACTTTCTCTCAACCTCTCTTAGAGACCACATTGACAATGAGACTATTATAGGGAAAAAGGCTCTGCGAAGAGAGCCGTATCGTGTGTTCTAGAAACGCTGTCCGATGGTAAACTCGAACGGCGACGTGCGGTCGTAGTCTTTGCTCTCGATCGGGTAGGCAAATACAAGCTGCAGCGGCCCGACCGGGGAGAACCACTCTACCGAGCCGCCGTAGCTGCCGCGTGATATGTAATCAAGGTCATCCGTATCGCTGATCCAGCCCCAGTCAAGGAACGCCGCAAGACGCAGTTTCGCCTCAGGCATCAGAGGGAAGCTGAGTTCGAAGTTGTGCGAGAATGTCTGGGTACCGCCTATGCGGCGTTTGTATCCTGTACTCTCCGTCTCTGTCGGAGAGAGTGAGTATGGCTCATACCCGCGGACAGAACCGATACCGCCCATAAAGAAACGCTCCGCCATCGGCAGATAGCCGTTTTCGGCGACATAGTTGTAACGCGCCTTGTAGCGGAAGATGATGTCCATACCGATCAGGGGGTCAAGTCCTTCATAGCGGTTGAAGGAGGTACGGCTCTTGAAGAAGTCCGCATTGCCGCCCAGACCCGCTTTTTCAAAGCTTTGCGACGCAGCGACACCCGTTCTTGGAAGATAGTAGTCATCCGTGTTGTCGAATGTAAAGTTGACGTTCACCGCACTCTTCGCATAATCTTCGAAAAAGACATACCCCAACGCCGAAAGCTGCGATGTATTGACATCTTCATAGCTGTTGGCAGCGTAACCGTAGCCGGCATAGACACTCAGGTGACGGGAGAGCCTATGGCCGATCCCCACACTCAGACCGGTACTGTTGACCGAGTAGTCGTTGTATTCATAGCGATTGGTATAGATGGAGAACTTTCCGCTGAAGTCGCTGTCGTTCAGGCGGTTGTTGGCGATGTTGAACGAGTAGTTCTCCGTCATCTCCGAGCGCTCGAGGTTCAGACCGACATTGATACCCGAACCGAAGATGTTGCGGTCGCTCACAGCGATATTCATCAATAGCCCGCCGTAACTGCCGTAGCCGCCGCCGACCTGGATATTCCCCGTCGGCGCCTCTTTGACCTTTACGATAAGGTCCATATAGTGATCATCAATACGCTTCTCTTCGATCGTACTGCCTTCAAAGAAGCCAAGGCGGCCCAGTGCGTTGCGCGAATCCTGCAGGTCGGTGAGGTTGTACATATCACCGGGACCGAGGTAGAGCTCACGGCGGACGATACGGTCCAGCGTACGGTTGTTGCCCGCGACGACGACATTTCTGATACGGACCTTCTTGCCGGGCTTGATGTTGTAGATAACGTTGACCGTCTTTTTCTCAGGGTTCTTCTGGAGGTCCGGCGTCACCTGCGCATAGGCATACCCAAGATCGGCGATCCTGGTCTTGATGCGTTCGGCATCGTCACGGAAAGTCTGTATGTTGAACGGCTCGTTCAGCTGCAGTTTGACCGATGCATTGAGCTCCTCGCGCGCTACCACCTCTTTGTCCTGATAGAAACTGATACCGCTGACACGGAAGATATCCCCTTCAAAGACCTGGTAACTCATGTTGGCCGTATAGTGGTCAAAATCGATACGCACGAACGGCTGTTCTACTTTCGCATCGAGGTAACCGTTTTGCATATAGTAATCGCGTATCCGGTGAGGGTCATACTCGATGTTGGCCAGCTGCAGTTTGCCGTTGTTGCGTCCCCAGAACCACCCCATGAACTCGCGTTCTTTGTTGGCGATGACCTTGTCGAACTCTTTCGGGTCGATGCCTTCGACTCCGACATACTCCAGTGATTCAATCGTGATCTCTTCACCCTCGTTGACGATGAACTTAAGCGCAAGACTGCCCGACTCGAACTCCTCGACCTGGACCTCGACGATGGTATCTATCTTCCCCTCTTGAGAGATCCGTTCGATAATGCGTTTTTTTGCTGTTTCGGCTTTTTTCTCATCATAGAGCGAACCTTTCTTTATCCCGAGAAGTTCAAACTCGTTGGCCTCTTCATCGAGGTCATATCCCTCGATCTCGATTTTTGAGATCGTCGGTTTCTCCGTAAAATGGAAGGTGAGGACTCCCGCCTCTTCCGTGACATAGATATCTTTAAAATAGCCCTGGGCAAAAAAAGCTTTCAATGCTTTGTTGACGCTCTCTTCGTCAACATCGCTGCCGGCTTTAAAGCCCAGCATCGTGTCTGCCACAGCTTTGTCAATATGGACCAGCCCATCATAATTAATCGTTGTTATTTTCATGGCAAATGACGTCGTCGCCATCAATACAAACAGTGCCGGTAACCAATATCTCATCAAATAAGTTCCATTATAAAAAAATAAGAGGTGATTCTAGCACCCCAACGATTAATATTGCGTAAATATCAAGAAAATCTAACAATGTTGCAGGTATGATACACCAATTAACCCGCCCGCTATGGGAGCGGCAGAGAAGGAAGCACTTTGAAAATCGGTATCGTCGGTCTGGGACTCATGGGAGGCTCCCTCGCACTCAGTCTGAAAAAACTCTCCTTCGTCCATGCGATCGTCGGAAGTGACCATAATGAAGAGCACTGCCGCACCGCACTGGAGAGAAAGCTGGTTGAACGCATTGTCGATTTCGATGAGATCAAAAAGTGCGACGTCATCATCCTCGCCGTGCCGGTCAACGGCGTCATCGCCATTTTGCAGCAACTCACCGATATTGACGACGAGACGACGGTAATCGACCTGGGCAGTACCAAAGAGATCATCGTCAATGCAGTCCCGCAGAGCATCCGCAAGAACTTCGTCGCCGCGCACCCCATGACCGGAACCGAGAACTTCGGTCCTATGGCCGCCGTGGAAGATCTTTACCACGACAAGGTCGTCGTACTTTGCGACCTGCAAGACAGCGGAAAACACCAGCAGGAGACAGCGGTGCGCCTCTTCTCCGGCATCCATATGCGCCTGCACTACATGCATGCGCACGAGCATGACCGCCATGCGGCTTTTATCAGCCATATGCCCCATGCCATCTCCTACTCCATTGCCAACGCCGTACTGGCCCAGGAGGACAAAGAGAACATTCTCGCCCTCGCAGCGGGTGGCTTCCGTTCCATGAGCCGACTGGCCAAAAGTTCGCCGAACATGTGGGAAGATATCTTCCGTCAGAACAAAAACAATCTCCTCGAAGCGATCGATATTTTCGAACGTGAACTCCACAGTCTTAAAAAAGCGGTCAAGTCCGACGAGTGGGACAAAGTACACGCCGATATGAAAGCGGCGAACAAACTGCACGACATCCTTTAAGCAACTCCCCCGATTCAAGGACCCTATTCCATGTTCGACTTCTTCTCTTCCGACCTTTTCACCGTGATCCTCGAGATCGCCTTTCTCGTTTTCATCATCTATGACCTCAGGCGTTATATCCTGACGCGCAAAAAAGAGTACCTCTTCAACATCGCACTGGCGATCGGTTTTTTCATCTACACCCTTCTGCCGCTGTATACCAAGTACTACGGCTGGAGCGGCGAAGCCAAACAGGTGATGCAGCAGCAGTGTGTGCTCGAAAACAACAGCAGCTACTGCGAATGCCTTAACGACATGATCTTCAAAGCCTACGACCAACCCGAATACGAGCTGCTCGCCACACAAAAAGAGGCGGACCTTATGACGTTTTTAGATGAGAGCAAGAGGGAGTGCAGCGAAGAGTAAACCTGCCTCACATCCTCTTCTTCGTCCTGCTCGTCGCTTCAGCTTCCAAAGGGTCGTCCGGCCAGTAATGCTTCTTGTATTTGCCCCGCAGCTCTTTTTTCACCTCGTGATACGCCCCGTCCCAGAAACTCTTCAGATCACGTGTCACCTGCATCGGGCGATAGGCCGGTGAGAGAAGGTGCAGCGTCAGCGGCACGACACCACCCAGTACCGAAGGGGTCTGTGTAAGGCCGAAAAGCTCTTGCAGGCGCACTGCCAGCACCGGCGTCTGCGGATCGCTGTAGTCGATGGCGATACGCGAGCCGCTCGGTACGGAGATCTTTGCAGGAGCGAGCACGTCTATGCGCTGCTGCAGCTCCCATGAAAAGTGCATCTTAAGGATATTCAGCAGGTCGATGTTCTGACACGCTTTAAGGCTTTTGAGTCCGCTCAGGTGCGGCATCAGCCAATGTTCAAGCCCCTCCAGAAGCGCCTTATCGGAAAAATCGGGAAGTGCTGTTTCCTCTAGCAGTGCCGCTGCAGCGGGATTGGAACTTTTTTGGGTCTCAAGGAAGCGTACACGCTCTTTGAATGACACGGCCTCCTTGCTCCAGTTCAACGCCTCAAGCCCCTTTGAGCGGATACCCTCGCAAAGCCCCTGCGCCATCTGCTCTTCACTCACGTCTGCATCATAACGCTCTTCAAGCACAATCGCTCCCAGCAGCCTCTGCACCCGCGCCTCGACCCGTTCGTTGTTCCAGCTGACACGGCGCTCTTCGCTGATCAGTTCACCGAAACACTCCTCTATCTGCATCTCGTTCAAGGCAGCTGCGAGGTAGATGCGGGCCTCGTTCCCTGCCCCGTCAAGATCACCCACAGCCAGATAACGCTCACCGACAAGCTCATCATCGGGCTTGAGTATCGCACCCCTGCCGCCGCTGAGAAGGTAGCGGTTATCGCGTACTCCCCTGCTTTTGGCGATGCGCTCGGGGTAAGCGAAACCCAACAGCACCCCGGCCATCTGCGTGTTCAAGACCTCAGGACGTTTCACACCGCCAAGGCGCTGTGCGAACTCTTTGGCACTTTTGCTGACCTGCGGGTACTCAGCACCTCGGCGATATAACAGCTCAAGCCGCTGTGCAACATCAGCACTTCCTTTGAGTATATCGCGCTCGCTCAGCAGTGCAGCTATAAGGCACGCTTCATAGGCGCAGCCGACTTCGCTGGCACGCAATAGCATATGCGCCAGACGCGGGTGCAGGCCCAGACGCGACAGTGCGCGTCCATGTGCCGTCACCCTCATTTTCTCATCCACGGCATCCAGACTCAGCAAAAGCTTCTTTGCATGTTGCACCGCTGCGGGAACCGGGAGGTCGAGCCAGCGAAGTTCATCGGGCGACGCTACACCCCACTGCGCCAGTTCAAGCATCATCGGCGCAAGGTCGCTGCTAAGGATATCGGGGGTTTGGTGACGGCTTAACTGCATATGTTCATGCCAGAGACGGTAGCATCTCCCCGGCCCTGTACGCCCGGCACGACCGCTGCGCTGATCGGCGGCGTCTTGAGAGATCGTGAGAGTCTCAAGACGGTCCATCCCCGTAGCCGGGCTGAAACACGAGACGCGCTGCAAGCCGCTGTCGATGACGATGCTTACCCCCTCGATCGTCAGACTGGTCTCTGCGATGTTGGTAGCCAGTACGACTTTGCGCATCCCCTCGGGAGCGGGTGAGATGGCGGCATCCTGCGCCTCCTTGCCCAGATCGCCGTAGAGCGGCGCCACGGAGACATCCTCTTTACGGTGCTCTGCAAGGTAAGCGCGCAGGCGCTCCTCCACCTGGCGTATCTCACCCGCACCCGGCAAAAAGACAAGGATGCTCCCGCTCTCGTGCTTAAGCGCTTCGAGCACCTGCCGGGCAACGGCAAATGCCAGATGTTTGCGCTCAGGGCGGGCTGTATGATGCGGCAGGTATACATTCTCGACGGGGTAGCAGCGCCCTTCGCTGCTGATGAGCGGTGCGTCCAGCAGTTCGCAAAGTGCATGGGTGTTCAGCGTTGCCGACATCACCAGCAGCTTCAAATCATCGCGCAGCATCTCCTGACTCTGCAAGGCAAGCGCCAGACCCAGATCGGCATGAAGGTTGCGTTCGTGGAATTCGTCAAAGATTAGCAGCGCTGCGCTCTCAAGTGCAGGGTCGTTCTGCAGATACCGGGTCAGGATCCCCTCTGTCACGACAAGGAGCTTTGTCTTTTGGGAGACTTTTTTGTCCGCACGGATGTGGTATCCGACCGTTTCGCCCACCTTTTCGCCCAGCAGCTGCGCCATACGTGCCGCCGCACTGCGCGCCGCAAGCCGGCGCGGTTCGAGCATGATGATCTGGCCTCTTTCAAGCCATGGCGCATCCAGCAGCGCCAACGGGACAGCCGTTGTCTTGCCTGCACCCGGCGGTGCCTGCAGTACGAGACGATTACTGCCGCTCAGAGCAGCTTGTATGTCGGGAATGACCTGATCGATCGGTAACGTTTTCATAGTGCGAATTATACAGCAATCCGTTCCTGTCGGATGTCAATACTTTAGAGTAACCATAGCTGCTAAAATGGCTCGATTTTTTTAACATATCACAAATACATACGCTGTATAATTTTTCCACTATAACTTTTCCAAGGGTTTTAATGCTACATGACACAAGCGGCCTCCGTCTTAAAAACAAAGTATTGGGATTTGCTTTTTTTCTAACAGCGCTCTTTGTCCTTATTTTCTTTTTTTCCATCTATATAACCGAGAAGAAACATATTTCAGAAACCCGGACCACCTTTGTAAACACGCTTCACAACACCATTTCGCACACCATACAGGAGACCATTGACCACTATACGACACTCGCTTCTACGGTACTTGAGACGACCGAAACAAAAAAACTGATGGCAGAGGGTAAACGCGAAGCGCTCTATGCACTGCTCGAGTCCAAATGGAAACTCTGGTCTACCATCAACCCGGATCTGAAGATCATGCTGTTTCATAAAGCCGACGGTACCGCTTTTTTACGCATGCACAAACCCGCCGTATACGGAGACTACCTGAACGATATCCGGCCTATGGTCAAAGCGGCCCATTCCCTGCAGACAGTATTGACGGGTTACGAGACGGGCAAATACAGTACCGTCTTCCGGCTGCTGACACCTATCTTCTACGAAGGAGAGTATCTCGGCACCCTCGACTTCGGCATCAACCCCAACTACTTTGTCAATGAGATCTACCATGGGACCGGTCACAGGGGGCTCTTTTTTGTCAAAAAAAGAGACCTTAAACTCTTTAAGCGCGAATCTGACTATGCCTTTGGGGAGTATCTGCTGCAAAGCAGGGCTGAACCCGCTGTGGCGCATATGCTTGACAACCTTCCCGCATCTTTCCCGTTCAAAGAGACCCAAGAGTGGAGTTTTGAGGGGATGGACTACCTGCTCCATTCCGAATCGCTTAACGACTATCTAGGAGAGAGCAAGGGACAGCTTCTCTTTTTTTATGACATTTCCGACTCCGTAGGCCACCAGAGCACCTTTACCCTGATGCTGACGTTTACGGCCATTATCTTTCTGATCTTGATGCTGCTGCTGCTCAACGGTTCGTTCAACAAACTGCTCTCAAGACTAAACGCGATGCATGTCAAACATACCCGTGCACTGCAAAAAGAGCAGCAGCAGAGCGCATTTAACGAGAAATACCTCAACGCCGTTTTGGACACCAGTAAGAATATGGTCATCTCGACAGTCGGTGACGACCAGCTCTACAGCGCGAACAAGGCGTTTTTGGCCTTCACCGGATTTGAAAGTGCCGAGGCGTTCAGCCGCGAACATACATGCGTATCGGAGATCTTCGAGGTCGTCGAGCGTGATGACTATGTCTATCAGGACAAAGGCGGCGTCAACTGGATAGAGTATATCCGCCGCGAACCTGCACACCAGTATAAAGTCAACATATCCAAAGAGGGGCAGGTCCATACCTTCTTGCTCAACGGAAACCTGATGACCCTCGATGAGAAAGAACGCCATGTCTTTTCATTTACGGATATCACCAAGCTCATCAGCTACCAGTCGCTGGTCAAAGAGAAGGACCAGCTTCTCTATCAACAGTCCAAGCTCGCCGCCATGGGCGAGATGATCAGCATGATCGCCCACCAGTGGAGACAGCCTCTCGCAGCCGTGGCGGCGGCAGCAAGCAGCATGCGTGTCAAACTCTCGCTCGACCTCTTCGAATCGGATCTCTTTGATAACAAACTCAAAGACATCAACGACTATATCCAGCATATGTCAAAGACCATCGATGATTTCAGAAACTTCTACAAACCCGACAAAGAGAAAGAGTCTTTATACCTGAAAGAAGCCGTCGATGTCTCTTTGAATATCATACGCTCCGGCCTCACCGGCAACAGTATCGCGATTAACACCGAATATCTGACCGACAAGAGGATCACTACCTATAAGAACGAGCTTATCCAGGTCTTTTTAAATATCCTGAAAAATGCGCAGGATGCACTGACAGAACATCCGGTTGCCAACCCTGAGATCACCATCCGTGTCAGCGAGATGGAAACAGGCGGACAGCGTATTGTCTTTGAAGACAATGCCGGGGGTATCCCCGAAACATTCATGGAGAAGATCTTCGAGCCCTATTTCTCCAGTAAAGATGAAAAAAACGGGACCGGGTTGGGGCTTTATATGAGCAAGATCATGATCGAAGAGCACTGCGGCGGTACCATAGAGGCCGACAACACACCAGAGGGTGCCCGTTTTACGATCACGCTTCCCGATCAGGTCTAGATGCTATCCTTCCAGCGCCACCACTTCAGCAGCTGAGGATCAGGTTCAGGCGTTTCGCAGTAATACACGGCGCAGCGGAACGTATAGAGTACACAGCGGTCGACATGTTTACCGATATGCTCTTCATAGCGACGGTATAACTCTTCAGGGTCTTGACCGCACAGCTCCTGCTGTGCGCTGATGCCTAACGTATGCAGCATCTTTGCAATGGCAGGCCCGACACCGGGGATCTGCTCCAGTTCATCCTTTTGGCGTGCCACCCGCTCACTCTGTTTCCAGCCGTTTTACCAGCTGCTTAAGCGCTTTTTTGTCGATCGCATTGGCAGCCCCTGCGTAGAGGTTCTCCTCGAGAAGCTGTGTCATCGCGGCAGCTTCGGCATCATCGCGGTGACGCATCAGCAGAGCCAGTACCGCCTTGTGATCCTTGAGCCGGATCTTTGACTGAGATTCTCTCTTTCGGCGCAGATGCTTCCACGGCAGCAGTGCGAGCATAACACCCGCCAACACACCTGCGAGCACACCCCCGACAATAAGCCATTCGCCTTCTGAACTGATCTTCAACGGCTCAGATCCGGCCGCAGTCTCATCCTCCGCTTCTGCTGCACGTTCGATGACCAGCGGTTTCTCTTCCGCTTTGACCTCCCCCCTTACTGTTATAGGAATAGGTTCTGTCGAAATGCTCTTAACGCTTTGGCTTGCAGGATCGAAATAGCGTATCGTAAAAGACGGCAGAGTAAAGCTCCCATCGGAGACAAGGGCGAACTTCTGTTTCCACACACCCTTGTACTCACCGTTTTCAAGGGAATCCTCAATTACGGGCTTCTCTTCAAAGACACTCACACCCGAAATATACGGCTTTTGCGACTCTATATCTTCAAAGTTGCCGCTCCCTCTCACCGAGAGCGTCACGTTGACCGCTTCATTGGGCTCGATCTCACGTTTGTCTACCGCAGCTTCGATGGCAAAATCGCCGATAAGCCCTACACCTTCGGGCAAAGGCTTCACATCCATCTTCAGCATATTGGAAAAATAGCTGCGCCACTTCAACGTCTGGAACCACTGTCCCCACGCATCACGGCTTCCCGAACGGGTGGCGATCTTCATGCGTGCCGGGGGGATCTCCTGTTCTCCCGCTTTCTGCGCCGCCATGATATAGACAAGACGCGTTACGCTGTACTCGCCCTCTTCGAAGCGGCGGTGCTGCTGCTCCTCCTTGATCCAGAAGTTTTTGAGTTCCGGGCCCGTAAACTCCGAATCGACCGCATCGCTGTTGGGCTTTTGCTTGAAGAGCAGCGTCACCTTGAACGGTTCGCCGACATAGACGCTCTTCTTCTCGCTGCTCATCTCCAGCAAGAACGGGGAGTCCTTGGTCACCTGCATCTGCACCACACGGATGTCGATAGCTTCACTCGTCTCTTTTTGACCGTCGATACTCAGCGTTATGGGCTCGATGGTACAGTCTTTCAGGGGTGTAAACACATAGTTGAACGTATAGGACTTGCTGAACTTTCCGTTCACCGACTGGATGTTCGTGCCTTGCGACGTGCTGGTGATCTTCTCGCCGCAGAGCGTGCGCAGCTGCGGTTTGGAGACATCGCTTCCGCTGGCTCGTACGGTCAGTGTCACGGCGTCTCCCATGATGACCTTTTTGGCATCGGTAAATACTTCAAGTGCCGCCATCAGCGGCGTCAGTGTCAATAGAAAAATCGTTAAAAACTTACCAGGGCTTTGCATTTTCGTTCTCTTCTTGTGGATTCGTCGGCATGAGCCTGTAGATGTGCGATACCGGTTCCTGGCCCAGTTTATTGAACCATTTTTTCGCCTCCATCTCGCTCATCTGGGCACTCTGGGCCTCGGACGGGGCATTCGCCTCGCCCTGCTGAGCCGCTTCTTTCTCTTCTGGTTTTTCACTCTTGGCCTGCTGGGCCTCTTCTTGCTCATCCTGCGCTTCTTCAGGCTCCGTGCTCATCTGCTCGGAACCGTCACCCTCTTGCTGGACATCTTTCTGACTCTTCTGCTGCGAAGGTTTTTGCGCATCCGACTGCGACTGCTTCTCATCTTGATTCTTCTCATCAGCCTCCTGCGACTGCTTGTCATCATCGCTTTTGGACTGCTCTTGTTTCTCTTTGCTCTGCTGCGACTCTTCAGAAGGCTGTTCCTGCTGCTCAAGAAGCTTCTTGACGGCCTCATAGTTCTCACGGGTTTGGGTATCCTCTTTCAGCTGCAGCGCCGCTTCGTACGCTTCAAGCGCTTTTTGCAACAGCTCGGGAGTCCCCTGTTTCGCATAGGCATTGCCCAGGTTGTGTTTTGCACTGAACGCCATCTCCTCCGAAGCTTCTTCGGAGACCTTCGCGTAGAGTTCCGCGGCAGAGGCGTAACTGCCCTGTTTATAGAGTGCATTGGCCTGGTTGTAATACGATGCGTCACTGCGGGCACGGCCGGCATAATCGCTGTAAAGTTCAGCACTGCGGTTGTAATCACCCGCCTCATAGCGCTCCTTCGCCTCTTTCAAAAGCTGAAAATCGAGCAGGCCCGCATGCAGCGCTGTTCCGGGCGATGCAATCGCAGTTATGACAAGCAGTGCCGCCGCGCCGGTGCTCTTACGGTAGAACGAACTGGTGGCGAAGAGCAAAAATAGCAGGGCCAGACCTACCGGGTAGTAGAAGAGCTGTGTATACATCGGTATCTCCTCTTCGGCCAGGGTCCGTTTTTCTGTTTTGCGGACTATCTCTGCGAGCATCGCCTCTATATCCTTGCTCGAAGCGACCGACTCGATGTAAGCGCCGCCGGTCTGCGTTGCGAGGCTGCTGATCTCCTGGTTCAGGCTGCTGACAATGATATCGCCGTTGTGTTTGATAAAGCCGCCCTCTTTGAGCTTGATGGGTGCGCCCTTATGCGTTCCTGTCCCCAGGACGAAGATCTGCATCCCCTCTTTTTTTGCCAGGGCTATCTCCGCGCCAAAATCGTTCTGGTCACCCCCGTCTGTCAGGATCAGCAGGTATTTCCGCTCATTTTCGCGCATCGCCTGGGCCGCTGTGTCAAGCAGTTGGACAAAGTCCGTTCCCTTCTCGGTTATAGAGCCCGGCTGCAGCTGTTTGACGAGGAACATCACCGCACGGTGGTCAAAACTGAGCGGAGAGACGAGGTAGGCGTTTTTCGCAAATGCCATCACCCCGATGCGCTCCTGCGGAGCACCTTCAAGCAGCTGCATGATCTTCTGCTTCGCATGCTCTACCCGGTTGGGATAGAGATCTTCGGCCAGCATCGAATCGGAGATGTCCAGTGCGACCATGATGTCCGCACTTTTCGCTTCCACCGTCACTTTCCCCTCTTCTATGACCGGCTGTGCCAGCGCAACGACAATAAGCAAAGAGACCATAAAAAAGAGTGCGTTGCGTGCGCGCATGCTCAGCGCATTCCCCGGAACGCGTATCATCTGCAGTACGCGTTTGCTGAAGAAGAGCTGCTCCTTCTCCTTCTGCTTTAGCAAAAATATAAAGAGTACGAGGACCGGAAGCAGTGTATAGTAGAGAAACTCCGGATGCAGAAAACTCATACCATCCCCCTGTGATTACGCAGATAGAGATACCCCATGAGGCTCATCAGTGCCAGAAAAAGCGGAAAGTGGAAATAGTACTTTTTATAGGCATAGCTTTCACGTTCTATCTCCGATTTCTCCAGCTGGTCTATCGTCTCATAGATACGCTTGAGCTGTGCGGCGTTCTGCGCACCGAAGGCCGCTCCCCCCGTCTCTTCGGCCATCTGACTCAAGACCGCACCGTTATACTCATGGGGCTGTCCGATACCGATGGTATAGACCCGTACCCCCTCTTTCTTCGCCAGGTCCAGCGCCACTTCCAGCGGGACTTTCCCCCCGCCGGGGACATGGTTGTGTCCGTCAGTCAGCACAATGGCTATCTTGCTCTTGGTCGGTGTCTCTTTGAGCAGGTTCACCGACTGCGCCACCGCCTCATAGAGCGCGGTAAAACGCCCGGCCATGCCGATGTAAAGCTGGTCGACCACTTTTGCGAGAATATGCTGATCATAGGTGAGCGGCGTTGCGATGAACGAGTACTTGCCGAAGACGACTATGCCCATATTGTCGTTTACGCGCTCTTTGACAAACTCGCCGACGATGGACTTGACGACGTCGAAACGGTTATGCTGCGGATTAAGCGGATCGAACCCGTCGGCATTCATCGAACGGCTCGCATCCAGCACCAGGGCGATATCATACCCCTCTTCGGGCTGTATCTCGACCTCTCTCTCTTTTACGGGCGACATCATGGTGACGATAAGCATCATAATGGCGACCCACTTGAGCAGCCTGAGCCACCACGAGTATCGCAATGCATGAGCGCTGAAACGTCCGACATGCGGAAAGAAAAGCGCCAGCTGGCGCTGCGGGCAGAGACGTGCGCAGAGCATAAAGATGAGCAGCAGCAATCCCGCTAGCGGGTATTCAAAGTAAAGACCCTCAAACATCAATCATCTCAAGATAGTTACGGTAGTAGCCCAGGGCTTCTTCGTCGATCTCGCCAACCTCTTTTCTATACTTGTATGCCTCCAGGCGCGCTGTCAGGTTGGAAAACACCTCATTGTGACGCGGCGAATCATCTGCAAAAAGATAGCCGTGACGGGTAATGGCATAGGCCGCCGCCTTGGCATCACTGAAATCGATCGCTTTAAGTGCCTCCAAACCGAGTTTGCGTGCATTGACACGTCTGCGTTCGTGCCTGATCTTCCAGCCAAGATAGAGCACGGCAGCGATAACCGCCACGGACAACACCACCACGCCGATGAAGAGGTAAAGCGAATAATCCGGTACCTCGACGAGCGGCTTGATATCGTGCAGCGGGATATCGGGAGATGTCGGTTTCATTGGCGTCCTTCAAAAAGACGGCGCAGCTGGACACCGGCCACATCATCGGTATAGACCTTGATGAAGCGCACCTGGTCTTTGCGCAGCCGCTCATAGAGCTTGTGATCATGTGCATGCACTTTCGCACTGTACGCCTTCACGCTCGCATCGCTGAAGTTACCCTCGAGCATCGCTCCCGATTCCGGGTCCATCAACGAAGCAAAGCCCATCGCCGGCGGCGTCTCTTCAAGACGGTCGCGCACGATGACCGCAAGCACTTCATGCTTTTTCGCCAAAAGGCGCAGATCGGGGATATCGAAAAAATCCCCGATGAGGATGATAAGCGACTTGCGGCGCAGCCGTTTGTAAAGCGTCTGGGCCATCATCTGGTAATCCGACTGCTTATAGAGCGCATCGAAGTTCAATACCGACTCGACACTCTTATGGACAGCAAACATCTTTTTCGTCGGCTTGCTGTGCTCGTACATCGTATCGGCAAAGATATAAGAACTCAGCAGGTCGCCGTTATGCAGGGTCGAAAAGCTGATCAGTGCGACCAGTTCGGCAATGACCTCCTGTTTGAGGCGCTTGGAACCGAAATGGACACTGCCGCCGAGCATCGAAGCGACCACGACGTTGAGCTCGCGCTCTTCACGGAATATCTTGATGAAAGGGGTCTGCATCTTCGCCGTAATGGTCCAGTCGATACGGCGGATATCGTCGCCGGGCATGTACTCGCGCAGCTCGATAAAATCATACCCCTCGCCCTGAAAGATAGAGGGGTTGTTGCCGACCATCTCACTAAAGACCTGGCGACGTGCACGTACCAGGATTTTCTGCAGCTTAGACATTACGGGATCGGTACCGCCGAAACGATTTTCTCAATAAGTTCATCGGTCGTCACGCCTTCGGCTTCCGCCTCATAGGAGAGTACGACGCGGTGGCGCATCAGCTCTTTGATGATATAGGCGACATCGACCGGCGTAACGTGGTCTTTCCCGCGAAGGAATGCCATCGCCTTGACCGCTTTGAACATATCGATGCTCACACGCGGGGACGCACCGAACTGGATATAGTCGGCGATCTCTGAAAGCCCGTACTCCGCCGGGTTGCGTGTAGCGGAGACCAGTTCGATCATGTAGCGTTCCACTTCCTGGTCGACATGCACTTCGCTCACCGCACGTTTGAGCGCTTCAAGTTCCTCATGGGTGACGACGGCAGAGATGGTCGCATTCGTCTTGCTGGCGATACGGCGCGCAATGGCGAGCTCTTCCTCTTTGGTGTTATAGCCTACCACGAGCTTCAGCATGAAACGGTCAAGCTGCGCTTCGGGGAGCTGGTAGACACCCTCCTGTTCCACCGGGTTCTGCGTCGCCATGACGAAAAACGGCGGTTCAAGCTTGAAGCTCTCGTCACCGATGGTCACCTGGCGCTCCTGCATCACTTCGAGCAGTGCCGACTGCACCTTTGCAGGCGCACGGTTGATCTCATCGGCCAACAGGAGGTTGGTAAAGATAGGCCCGCGCTTGATCTTGAAGTCGTTGTTCTGCGGGTCGTAGATCTCCGCACCGAGGATATCGCTTGGCAGAAGGTCCGGTGTGAACTGTACACGCTTGAACCCGAGTCCCAGACTCTCGGAAAGTGCCTTGACCGTCGTCGTCTTCGCCAGTCCCGGGATACCTTCGATAAGAATATGCCCTTCGCACAAAAGCCCGATCAGCAGCCCGTCGATCATCTTCTCCTGACCGACTACCACCTTGGCGACTTCGGATTTTATCGCTTCTATTTTCTCAAACATTCTCACGCCTCTAAAAAAGTTGTATAGATTATAACTAAAAGGTTATTATGGTACGCTAGCGAGGCAAACAGACGTTAAACGATGGCACTCTACAAAGGAAAAACGATGCGACTTCTACTCACGCTGGGGCTGCTCTTTATGCTTGGCGGATGCGCGCTTGAGCAAGAGCGTCTGAACCATGTCATACTGGTCTGGTTCAACGACGATATCTCTGCGGAACAGATCGAAAAAGTAAAGAGGGAGAGTTACGCCCTCAAAGCGATCGGCGAACTCCGCTATATTCAGGCGGGCAATGCGGTTGAAAGCGAGCGCAGCATCGTCGACGACAGTTTCGACCTGGGTCTTATCATGCAGTTCGACTCCAAAGAGGCGATGGAGCGCTACATCAACGACCCGCGCCACAAAGCCTTTGTCGATGAGCATATCAAAGGCAAAGTGCAGCGCGTGCTCGTATACGACTTCTAAAGCTCCTCGCACTCCATCTCATACGGCCACTCGGGAAAGTTGCGCTCCAACATCGAGAGGATCTTTTCACGGTACTGCGCCGCTTCGGCGCGGCCGGGGGAGAGAAACGTCACGGCGATGACCGCTTCGCGCGGATACTGCGAACTGATGTCCAGCACCGAGAGGTTGAACTGCTTGAGCTTCTCTTTTATACTGTTGGTGACCGCACGCCTCCCTTTGAGCGAAGAGACACCGTGAAGTTCAAAGGTGAAGATACAGCTGCTGATATGCATCACATAAACCTTTTAACGATACGATATTGTGCACCAGAAGGGAGCAGCGTGCTTTCCACCAGGGAAACTCCGTTTTCAAAGCCGCCGAGAACGCGGTTTTCATAGGATTGCATGCATGTATAAAGCGCAGCGGCATCCACTCTCTTTTTAATCCGCATCAGTGTGATATGGGGTATGAAAAGGTGACGAGGTGCGCCAAAAAGAGCGGCAAGTTCATCGTGCAATCGCTGCAAAGAGGAATTTTCACTTCTGGCGCATAGTATCCGGCCATCTTTAAAAAGCTCGATACCGACAATCTCCGAGAAGTCTATGGTAAAATCGACCCCCTTACACATTTCAAGCAACACCTCTTCTGTAAACCTGTCACCGAAAAAATAGAGTGTCGCATGCAGTTTCTCTTCTGCTTCCCAGCGCCCTTTTAGAAAAGGATTAAAATCGTTTTGAATGGCAGCATAATCATCAAATGTAGCAAAAAGTGCGAGAAAATAGCGTTTCATAATAGTCGATTATATCCTATCATTTGCCAAGCTGATGTACAATCGTTCAACAAAAAAAAGGAAAAATATGTCCCAGCAAGTAGATCAAAAAGCGCTTTTCGACGCGGCAGACCAGTTTATCGCCCTTGCCAATGCGATGGCACAAAAAGACCCCTCAGGTATCGCAGGGACCGCAATCCGCTATGCGGCAGCGCGTTACAGCGCCTTTGAAGCGGCACAGGTTTCACAAGACCTCGCAACAGACAAAGAGAAGATGAAAGAGCTCTTTAACGCGGACTTTGCACAGATGCTAGACGACAACCTCAACGCCTACATCCACCACCTTGCCATGCAGTCGGTACCTTCGTAGGAAGCTACCCTTTCAGCATGCAGCTGCGTGCCTCTTTTTTGGCCCTTTTGAGGCCGTACGATTCCCCTTCGTTCTCCATGGACTCAAT
>JBFEWT010000072.1:0-11109 GCA_041546225.1 Sulfurimonadaceae bacterium | reverse complement strand
GCCAAAGAGGTGCTTGACTACCTCATGGAGAACGAGAGCAGTGTCGACGACGCTATTGAGAAGCTCGGGCTCAAGCAGATGAGCGACACCGGTGCGCTCGAAGCGATCATCGACGATATCCTTGCAAACAATGAAGACAAAGTCGCCGACTATAAAGGCGGTAAAGAGAAACTCTTCGGATTCTTCGTCGGACAGACGATGAAAGCAAGTAAAGGAAGCGCCAACCCGCAGGTCGTCAACGATATACTGAAACAAAAACTGGGATAAAAGGTGCCAGCGTGAATCTCTTCGCCCGTCTCACGCTCGATGCCGCCTATGCGTTGCAAGCCTCGCAGCGCTACCAGAAAACAAAACGCTTTTTTTACAACCTCCTGGAGAACAGCAGCTACCCGTATAAACGTCTCTTTGACATGCTCATGATCACTCTGATCTTTATCAGCGTGGTCATTCTGGTTCGTGAAGTCAAGTACAGCGTGGATGACTGGTGGCTCTTCTTTAACAACTTTATCATCTCCATCATCTTTCTCATCGAGTACCTGCTGCGTATGTGGGTCTACAGCGACACCTCGGCTATCATCACCAAGCAGTATGAGCGTGACGAGTTCCTGCAGAGGCGTTTCAGCCTCGGTAAAGCGCTCTGGAAGATAAGCGCGACCAAGCTCGAATATATGCGCTCGCCTTCGGCCATCATCGACCTGATGGCGATCATGCCGTTCTTCCACCAGTTGCGGATGCTGCGTATGTTTATCCTCTTCCGGGTCTTTAAGCTTTTCCGCTACACCCAGCACCTGCAGCATTTCTATTCGGTACTGAGTTCGAAAAAGTTCGAGCTGATGACGCTGGGCATCTTTGTCGCTATCATCGTGTTCGTCTCATCCATCCTGATCTACGTGATGGAAGCCAACAACCCCGACAGCCAGATCAACACGCTCTTTGAAGCGTTTTACTGGTCGCTTGTCACCATCTCCACCGTCGGGTTCGGCGACATGGTCCCCGTCTCAGACAGCGGCCGGGCGGTTGCGATGGTCATCATCATCGCGGGCATCGCGGTCATCTCATTTTCTACCTCCATCGTCGTATCGGCTTTTACCGAGAAGCTCGATGACATCAAAGAGGCGAAGATCATTCATGATATCCAGCGCCTCAAACATATCTATCTTATCTGCGGTTACAGCCGCATTGCCGAACAGGTCGCAGCCAAACTGCACCGTGACGGGCATGAGGTTGTCGTGCTGGAGCGTAATGAAGAGCGTGTGAAACATGCTTCGGACCGCGGACTACTGGCGCTCAAAGCCGACCCGGGGTCGCTCGAGAGCTACAGCCGCCTCGCTCTGGATTTCAATCCGCAGGTGCGCAGTGTCCTCTGCCTGGACGAGAATGATGTTCAAAACGTCTATACGGCGCTTACCATCCGTTCCATGAACAAAGAGGTGAGGATGCTCTCTATCGCCATAGAGGATCGCAACCGGAAGAAACTGACGCTGGCGGGCGTTGACCAGGTGGTCTACTCTCAGGAACTTGTCGGTCTGATAGCCAAGGAGTACAGCGGCAAACCGGTCGCCTTTGAAGTGATCCATGCGCTGCGTTCGGAAAATGCCGGTGTATTCTTCGAGGAGGTGCTGATCGATTCGCGTTCGGCACAATCGACCGAAGATGTCGGTTCGCTCGGTTTGGAGAACTACCGTCTTATTCTGCTCGGCGTCTATAAGAACGACATCCAGACTTTTGTCTTCAAGCCATCCGATGAGCAGGCACTGGCGGAAGATGACATCTTGCTGATCATCGGTGCCAAGTCGCTTATCAGCGAGTTCAAGTTGAACCTGCACAAGAGAAAGAGGCGTACATGATCTATACGGATGCTATTCTTTTCGGCTATAACGACTATGCAAAAGAGATCGCCAAGCAGATCAAAACGGCCTATCGGAGCCTTAAGGTCTACTCCCAGCGGGAGAAGTTCGTCAAAGAGGCGCTTAATGACGGTTTTGATGCCCAGCTGCTCGATCTCGATACGAGCTTTGAAGAGATCATCGACGGTAGCAACGAAGGCCTGCTGGTCTTTTGTGCCCTTGAAGACGATGCCGAGAACATCTTTTTGACGATCTCGGTGCGCGCTGCGTTTGAAGCGCTTCCCATCATCGCGCTGGCATCGACGCAGGAGAGCGTGAACAAGCTTAAGATCGCCGGGGCACAGAAAGTCATAGCCAAGCTGCAGACGACGTCGGACGTCATATCGGAACTTCTTGAAAAACCGCTGGTGACGGAGGTGATGCATGATATCCTTTTCCAAGACAGCAAACTGAAACTGGCGCAGATCACCATCGAGGAGGGTTCGTGCTTCTCCGGTGTAAAACTTCATGATATCGACCTGCATGAAGAGTACGGCATCATCATCCTTGCCATCGTCGATCAGGAGCTGAGTACCTCGTTTATCTTTACGACACGCGGGTACAACCATCAGGTCGACCCGGGCGATATACTGGTAGTCATAGGGTATGAAGACGATATAGAAGCTTTTGAAACAGCCATAGGAGGGTGCAGTGAGTAAGATAGGTGTTATCGGGGCAGGAAAATGGGGTCAGGCGCTTGCCTTCGCGCTGGGAGAGAAAAACGATGTCGTCATCTCGTCGCGGACGCCACGTGATCTTAAAAACTTTGTAACGCTCGAAGAGGCGCTTGCGTGCCCCTACCTGGTCATTGCCATACCCGCACAGCAGATCGGCGGCTGGCTTAAGGAGCACTTTGTCTACGAGGGGCAGAAAGTACTTGTTGCCGCCAAGGGCATCGAAGCTTCGACGGGACGTTTTCTCAACGAGATATACGCCGAGTATGTACCCGAAGCGAATATCGCCTTTCTCTCGGGCCCTTCGTTCGCAACGGAGGTGATGAAGTCGCTGCCTACGGCGCTGGTCATCAACTCCAAAGATGAACAGACGGCACTGCACTTCGCCGGTTTCTTTCCCGACTTTATCCGTACCTACGTATCAGACGACGTCATGGGCGCCGAGGTGGCAGGGGCGTATAAAAACGTCATCGCTATCGCTTCGGGTATCTGCGAGGGGCTGGGGCTGGGCAAGAACGCCGCCGCGTCGCTGATCTCGCGTGGGCTTGTGGAGATGCGCCGCTTCGGAAAGGTGTACGGTGCAAGCGATGAGAGTTTTCTCGGTCTCAGCGGGGCGGGAGACCTCTTCCTGACCGCCAGTTCGACCATGTCGCGCAACTACCGTGTGGGGCTGGGACTTGCCGAGGGCAAGTCCCAGGAGCAGATAGTCCAAGAGCTTGGCGAAGTCGCCGAGGGTATCGGGACCGCCTATGCACTGCATTCCATTGCGCATGTACGCGAAATCTACCTTCCCATTGCCGGCGAAGTGTACGAGATACTCGAGGGCAAAGAACCGCTGCAGAGCCTTAAAGACCTCATAAGCAGATAAGGAAGCCGATGACACAGACCGTCCAGATCAAAAAGATCGCTGTCGCCCTAGCTGTCGCAGCAGCTGTTTTCGCGGCGGCGTTCTTCATCTTTACGCCGGTTCAGGCGGCACTTCTTGGGGTGATCACCCTGCTCGTAGCGCTCTGGACCAACGAAGGGCTGCCGCTGGGTGTCGTCTCACTGCTGCCTATTGTCCTTTTTCCTGCCTTTTCCATTCTTGAGACCAAAGCGACTACGCTCAATTACGCCCATCCAATCATCTTTTTGTTCCTCGGCGGGTTTCTCATCGCGATCGCGGTAGAGAAGAGCGGTCTGCATACGTGGATAGCCGACAAGATGCTCCATATCTTTCCCAATACGGCGCGCGGTATCATCTTCGCGCTGGCGATGACATCGGGGCTGCTCAGCGCCATCCTCTCCAACACGACGACAACGCTGCTGCTTATCTCCATCGCGCTCTTCCTCTCCGATGATCCGAAGCTGAAGATGCGTTTTGCCCTTGCAATCGCCTACGGTGCAAGCGTAGGGGGTATCATGACCCCCATCGGGACGCCGCCGAACCTTATTCTGATGGGCATCATGCAGGAGAAGGGTCTCGAGGCGATCGCGTTCTTTCAGTGGATGTGGATGGTCGCACCCTTGGCGTTTATGATGTTTATCGTGGTGGGGTTTGTGCTGAGTATCGGCGTGGGTGATCTTGAGATAACGCACAAAGCGCAGAAAGAGCCGCTGAGCGGCGGACAGAAAAAGGTGCTCTGGCTGCTTGGCGGGCTTATCGTACTGCTGCTGGTCAATGCCCCTATACGCCCTTACTGGAACGGGCTGGGGCTGAGTGAGCCGGGCATTTTGCTTGCTGCGGGACTGCTGCTCTTCGCTCCGCCGTTCAACCAGCTGGAGTGGATGGAGGACAAAGCGAAGATCCCCTTTCGCATCATGTTCCTTTTCGGTGCGGGCTTCTCCATCGCCAAGGCATTCGGCGTGACCGGCCTGGCGGGGGAGGTCGCATCCTACCTTGTCGACCTGACGGTCCTGCCGTCGATTCTGCTGCTGCTTGCCGTGGCGACACTTATCACGTTTACGACCGAGATCACCTCCAATACCGCACTCATCTCCATCATGCTGCCCATCATCTACGCCGTAGCGCAGCAGACAGGTATCGATACGACGCTCTTTATGATGGTCGCTACGGTCTGCGCAAGTTACGCCTTCATGCTCCCTATCGCCACCCCGCCCAATGCCATTGCGATGGCGAGCGGGGTAGTAGATATAAAGACCATGGCCAAGTATGGTCTGGCGTTTAACCTTATCGGTATCGCCCTGATAGTCATGGTCGCGATGTTCTTCTGGAAACAGGTGCTGTAACTACAGCGAGAAGCGGGCGTAAAGCGGGTTGTGGTCAGAGAGGCTGCCGGCGTTGATGGCTTCGGCCTCTATGAGCGTAAGGCCGCGGTAGTAGATGAAATCGAGTTTGCGGCCGAGGATGGTCTTGATGTGTTCTTCGTTTTGTACGTGCGCCTTGGTAAGGCCGAGCGCATCCGAGAAGGCGTGCATCGCCTCTTCGCGTTTGGGTGTCCAGGCGTTGAAATCGCCCGCGACGATGAGCGGTCCGTCGCGATGGCTCAACTCTTTTCTCAATCGTTCCAGTTCATTTTCAAACGCTTTGACAGGCATGAAGTTGAGTGCATGGATGTTGACGACCATCAGTACGTTTCCCTCGGCATCCAGGTACGCCGTAAGCAGAGTCGCCTTATGCGTGGCGACTGCAATCTCGCGCGCAAGGCTCAGCAGCCCTTTCTGGTCGACCTTGGTAAAACGGCTGGCACTCAGTACGCCGTAGAGTGCTTTTTTGGTGACGATGTTCGGTGCGAGGACGTAGGAGTAGCCTGCGAGACCAAGGTGGTTGTCCTCGGTGACTTTGGCCTCTTGCAGCAGTATGATATCGCTGGGCCGGCTCATCAGAAGCTTCTCCATGTAGTGGTGAAAAGGCCTTGTGAGGCTTCTCTTCTGTACATTCCAGCACAGCAGTGAGAATTCGCCGCTGACAGGCTTGGCACGGGCGATCTGGCGCTGGTAGGTCTTGAGCGGTTTATGCATGTGTAAATGGTAGCAAAGTTTTGATAAAATGCGCCAAACAAACAGCTTAGGAAATAACCATGATCGTACATATCGTAATGTTCAAGTTCAAAGAAGAGAACCGCGAAGCCAATATGCAAAAAGCCAAGGAGATGCTCGATGCACTCGTAGGCAAAGTACCTTCGCTCCGCACCATGGAAGTGGGCATCGATTTCAGCCGCAGCGAACGCGCGTTTGATCTCTCGCTCTACTCGACATTCGACTCCAAAGAGGGGCTTGGCGAGTATGCTGTGCACCCTGCACACCTTGAAGTCGTGGAGTTCATCAAGGCGGTGACGGAGATCTCTAAAGTAGTGGATTACGAGAAATAACCTGCCGGCTTACGCCGCTTGAATTTAGTGTATAATCATGAAATGAATTCAGAAGCATACCTGGCAAGACAGCCTATTTTGGACAGGCGGGGCGAGCTTTTCGCCTATGAACTTTTGTACCGCGACCCCAACTGTGGCAATGCCATCCAAAATCACAGCGTCTCGACGGCAGTCGTACTCAGCAACCTTATGAACCACTTCGGTTTTGAGGAGGTCGTGGGTACCCGGCGCGCTTTTGTCAAGGTGGATGATGTCTTTTTGATGAAAGGGCATATTCTTTCCGTTCCAAAAGAGAAATTCGTCTTCTCCCTTTTTGATACCATCGACCTTCGTCCCGCACTCATTGAACGCATTGAAGAGCTGCATGGCATGGGGTACCGTTTTGCCATCAACGATACGAACCCGACAGTCGACATGGCCGTGAAATTTGCACCGGTTCTAAAATACATCGACTATGTCAAGGCGAATATGGCCGATTCTGATACCGAGCGAAGCACGGAAGAGTATGCATGGGTCAAACAAAACGGCCTCTCTTTCATCGCGACGAAAGTGGAATCCCCCGAGATACATCAACGCTGTCTTGAGATCGGTGCGGACGGTTTCCAGGGCTACTATTTCGCACAGCCGGAGCTGCAGCAGCGTGATGCGCTGAGCGCCGAACAGATGGCGGTCCTGGAGATCTGGAAGCTGATCATGGCCGATGCTCCGGCCAAGGCGCTGGTAGCGGCGTTTGAGCAGGTGCCCACTTTGGTCATCCAGCTCATCAAGTACCTCAATTCCGCCGCGTTCAGCTTCAAAGTCCCCATCAAGTCGATCGGGCAGGTGCTGTCGTTGCTGGGGCGCATGCCGCTGATGCAGTGGCTGCTGCTTATCATCCATGCACGCGGAAGGGTAGCAGAAGGGCATTCGGTACTGCAGTCGCTGCTGATCAACCGGGTGGAGACGATGGTGGGGCTGCATCGCCTGATGCCATCGCCCGCAAGCTCCGAGAAAGAGGTCTATTTCGTGGGACTGCTCTCTTTTATCGAGGTACTTTTCGGGATCCCTATCGGGAAGGTGCTCGATGAGCTGAATGTGGATGATTCGGTGCGTGAAGCGCTGATCCGCCAAAACGGCGAGCTGGGTGCGTTATTGAGCGCCGCACGTTCCATCGAGCATTTTGACACAGAGGCCATCGAGGTTTTCGTGAAACGTTACGGCATCGCCCAGGATGGCATTACACCGCTGATGCTTGCTACGATGGAGAAGGTCAACCGTTTCGAAGCAGCGCTTTAGCGCGTTTACTCCTGCGCTTCGATCTCCTCCACTTTCTCTTCGATGCTCAGCAGCTCCTCCACTTTCGCCTCATACTCCTCTTCGGCCTCGGAGAGCTCTTGAGCGACGAAGCTTATCCCTTTCTCTTCGTAGCATGCAGGGTCTGCAAGGCAGGCGTTTATCTCCTCTATCTTCACTTCCAGCGCTTCGATCTCTTTAGGCAGGGACTCTAAAGCGATCTTCTCTTTGTAAGTGAGCTTCAGCGCTTTGGGTTTCTCCGTCTTTGGCTTTGGCTTGGCAGTGGCGGCTTTTTCGCTTTCGCGCTCCATCTCGTCAAGTTCACGGAGCTCTTTTTCGAGCTCGAGGTACTCCGAGTACTGCTGGTAGCTCTCTTCGATGGTGCCGTCGCCTTTGAAGATAAAGAGCTTCTTGGCGATCTTGTCGACGAAGTAGCGGTCGTGGCTGACAAGGATGACGGCGCCGGGGAAGTTCTGGAGCTTCTCTTCGAGGATGTTGATGGTCGGGATGTCGAGGTCGTTGGTCGGCTCATCGAGGATAAGGCAGTCGACCTTTTTGGTAAAGAGCAGGGCAAGGGCTACGCGGTTCTTCTCGCCGCCGCTGAGTACGCCGATCTTCTTGTCGAGGACTTCGCGCGGAAAGAGGAAGTTTTTGAGGTAGCCGTAGACGTGCATGTTGGAACCCTGTACCTCGACGCGGTCGCCGCCGTTGGGGCAGAAGGTCTCGATGAGGTTCTTGTTGTCATCGAGCAGTTCGCGGTGCTGGTCGAAGTAGCCGATGGTGAACTCGCCCTGCTTGACGATGCCGCTGTTGGCTTTAAGCCGTCCCAGCAGTAGTTTGAGCAGGGTCGATTTTCCGCTGCCGTTTGGGCCTACGACGGCGATGACGTCTTTTTGCAGGATTCGGGTCGAGAAGTTTGTGATGAGCTTCTTCTCGCCAAGCTGCAGGCAGACGTCGTCGAGCTCGAAGAGCATCTTTTGGCGGTTGACGCTTTTGTCGCGGTTGAAGTTCTTCGCTTCGCGCTGCAGTTCTATGCTCATATGGCGTATCTTTGCGGGGTTGGTCTTGGCCTGTTCACGCAGCTGCATCACGCGCGCTTTGCGCCCTTCGTTGCGTTTGAGGCGTGCACGCACACCGCGGCCGAGCCACTCGTTCTCCGCACGGAGCAGGCGCAGGAGGTTGTCGTGCTGCTGCTGCATGGTGCGCAGAAGCTCCTGCTTCTGTTCGAGATAGCTGCTGTAACCGCCGTTGAACTCGCGCAGTCCGGCATCTTCGACCTCGACGGTCTTGGTGGCGATCTGGTCGATGAAGTAGCGGTCGTGGGAGATAAAGACCAGGGTGAACTTTTCGCGCAGGATGAGCTCTTCGAGAAACTCTACCATATAGACGTCGAGGTGGTTGGTCGGTTCGTCCAGCAGGAGTACGTCGGGCTTTTGCAGCAGCAGAGAGGCGAGGGCAACGCGGCGCTGCTCGCCTCCGCTGAGCAGGTCGATGTTCTTCTGCTCAAAAGCTTTAAGCTGGAAGCTCTGCAGGACACGTTCGATCTTGTCGTCGAGGTTCCAGGCGTTGTGGTGGTCGAGGTAGTTGCTCAGCTGGGCATGCTCTTTGAGCAGCTGTGCATTGTCGAACTCTTCAGCCATCTTCTGCGAAAGCACTTCGTAGCGTGCTTTGGCTTTATGCAGCTCTTTCAGGCCCGACTCGATCGCCTGGCGTACGCTCTGTCCCGCTTCGAACTCCGGACGCTGCGAAAGCATCTTTACCTCGAGGTTGTTGCGCACGATGCGGTCGCCCTCGTCGTAGTCGAGTATGCCCGCGACGATCTTCATAAGTGTTGATTTACCGCTGCCGTTCTTGCCGACGATGACGATGCGTTCGCCTTCGTCGACGTGGAAGTTGACCCCTTCCAGGATCTTTTGGGCTTCGTAATGCTTATAGATGTCCAGCAGGTCGATCAGTGCCATTGTGCTCTCTTGATACGGGGTGTGTTTGGTAATGACATTGTAGTGTAAGGCAACTCAAAACCCGCTGATATAAAAGGAGGCCGAGGGCCTCTAGAGGACGTTTTTAGAGATCTCTTCGAAGGTATTGGCATCTTGTATGCTGAAGATCATCATGCGGTGGATCGCTTTGGATGAGATGTCGTATTTTTGGGCAAAAGCGTTAATGGCGGGAACGTCAAACTTCTCGATCGATTTGACAAGGTTGAGCAGTTCACCGAGTACCCCTTCGCGCTCGAGCAGCGCGGCTTTGACCTCGTCAGAGACGTGCATGTCGTTCAAGATGGTACGCATCGGCATGTTGAAGACGCTTCCCGCCAGTGACATGACGCCGACAAAAAAGGCCTGTCCCAGACGCTCTTTGTCCGCTTTGGGATTGATGAGCTTCAGCAGAGCTTTCATCAGTTCCGTTCGGGTACGCACCATGATCAGCAGCGGCGACTGGAAGGTGGAGGTGTTGAGCGCTTTACCGTAGACCAGCAGCATCAGCCACTGTGCCAGTGGTTCGCGTCCCATGAGGGTGATGACCTGATGGATAGACTCGATATGGTTGGCAAGGTCGAACGCTTTGGAGTTGATGTAGCGCAGCAGCTGAAGGGTCAGGGCATGGTTGGTCTCGAATGCACGCACCAGTTCATCCACACCGGCATCTCCCATCAGGAGATTGTAGAGCTGGATGACGGTAAAGTGTTTGGGATCGTAGCGGTCGCTTTTTTTCAGTTCCGGCTCGGTGAAATAGAGCCCTTCGACCATTTTATAGCGCAGTGATTTTGTGACGGCATACTGATGCTGCGAGTCGACATGGGTGGCCACCAGCTCGATGGGGTAGTTTTCGATGATCTTTTTGAGTTTGGCAAGGTAGGGCTCGGAGAGGCTCGTGATGTCGATCTTGAAAAAGTTCAGCAGCGGCATGATCGGACCAAAGCGCTGCAGGGGGCCGGTCTTCAGACCGACGTCGCCGAGCGAGAAGAGATACCCTTTGGCTTTGAGCTCCTTGACACGTGCTACCAGTTTATCGTCGATCACCGTGCTGTCGGCGATGGAGAAGATAAACGACTCTTTGGGCGCGTTAAAGACGATATCACTGAGCAAGAACGCACGGTCGACGGTGACAAAACCGACACGGTCGCCTAAGATGCTTTTGGTGCCGAAGGTGTTGAGCACATCGTTGATAAGCTGGGCGGTAGTGGTGCCGGGTGCGTTGCTGTCTGCATTTTCAACATGGTAGAAGAGGTCGTAGGCGAAGATGTTTCCCTGATGGTCGATGACGGGCTGACGGCCGATAAAGTGCTCTTGCATGGATTGCCTCAAAATAAAATGGCTTTTGTGAAAGATATGCTAGCAAAAGAATGGTTAAGCCAGAGGTTTTTTTAAAGCCTAGGCAGATTTACAGAGTTTCGTTTAATTATTGTTATTGTGGTAGGTCGTATCGCACAAGAGCGCTTTGGCAACATACCATGTGGCGATGGCACTGTCCGTGTAGGCGTACTCCTGCTGTTTAAGAGGAATGACACTGTTGCGCATCTTTGCACGGACAATACCGATAATCAGGTAACTGATGAGCAGGGCGGATGCACCGAACAGGAGGTCGTAGAGATACCATACGGCCGCCGCCACAAGGAAGCTCCCCGTTTTAAAAAAAAGCGTGATAGCCATGGCTGCTGCTTTGCAGCGGAGCGATTTGAGCTTGGGTGTCGGTTCAATCATAGGGGTAAAGTCGTTTTGCATGGAGGCATTATAGCATCAGAACTCTAATGGATGGACGCAGGCACCTGCACGGTTATTTCAGGACAGGGGGCCACTCGATATTGTAATTACCCTGGTTGTCGAGCGTATAGCCTACGTCGTATGTCTTTGAAAGCTCGAAAACAGTCTGGTCATAATGTGCGCTGCTCTCGCTGAAATCACTGAGCACGATATGGTTGCCTTTGTCTTTAGCCGGCCAGTTCAGTCCGCTGAGTCTGCCCGG
>JBFEWT010000064.1:0-11997 GCA_041546225.1 Sulfurimonadaceae bacterium | reverse complement strand
GCGCAGGTGATCGGCTACGAGGTCGCCATGGGGCTTTCGCTGGTCTCCATTCTCATCACCTACGGCTCGATCCACCTTAACGACATGGTCGCCTACCAGAGCCAGACCTTCTTCGGTGTTCTGCCGGCGTGGGGCGTCGTCCTGCAGCCACTGGCGGCGCTCATCTTCATCGTCACCGCATTTGCCGAGACCAACCGCGCCCCCTTTGACGCGGCAGAAGGCGAAAGCGAGATCGTCGCGGGCTACCACACCGAGTACGGGGCGATGAAGTTCGGCCTCTACTTCGTCGGCGAATACGTCGCCATGGCCGCGGCAGGCGCGCTCATCGTCACCCTCTTCTTCGGCGGCTACCAGCTGCCGTGGCTGGGCACCGGCGATCTCTATGAGCACTTTAACGTGATCATCTGGGTACTTATGGGGCTCGGCGCGCTGAACGGCTACTTCTTTCTCCGCTGGATGCGCCGCGTGAACCGCTATAACCCGCAGGCACGGCGAGAGACCCGTTTCTACACCGTCGCCATCATCGCGGCAACAGCCCTGTTTGAGCTGCTGCTGCTCTACGGCGCAGTGACGGGACTGGACGAAACCCAGCGCCATGTCGGCGTGATGCTGCTGCAGTTGGGCGTCTTTGCCCTGAAGCTTTTCATGCTCCATTTCCTCTTTATCTGGGTACGATGGACCCTTCCGCGTTTCCGTTACGATCAGACGCAGAAGCTCGGCTGGAACATTCTGCTGCCATTGGCGATGCTTAACATCGTCGTAACGGCGATCATAGTCGTAGGAGTCAACGGTGGGTATTAAGATTGTAGAGCGCCACGGAAGCAGCTTTAAAGAGCGGATCTACCTCAGTGCCCTCTTCGGCGGCATGAAAACGACCATAAAGCACTTTACACAGAACATCAGCGACCTCTCGCAGATGCCGACCGTCTGCTACCCCGAAGAGCGTCCGCAGGATATCACATCACGCTACCGCGGCGTGCACCGCCTCACCCGCCGCGAAGACGACTCCATCGCCTGCGTCGCCTGTTTTATGTGCGCGACTGCCTGCCCCGCCAAGTGCATCTTCATCGAAGCCGCCGAGCGCGAAGACGGGGCAGATGAGAAGATGCCGGCGCGTTTTGACATCGACCTGCTCGAGTGCATCTTCTGCGGCTACTGCGTCGAAGCGTGCCCCTGCGACGCCATCCGGATGGACAGCGGGATATTCTCTCTCATCGGCGAGAAGCGCGAAGACTTTGTTTATAACAAAGAGAAACTGCTCTGCATCCCCGGAGCATTTGAACAGGAGAAAAGCCGTGCAAAATGAGATACTCTTTGGCATTCTCGCTCTCATGACGCTGCTCAGCGCCGTTTTCATGATCTCGGCGCACCGCCCCATCGACGCCGCGCTGAGTTTCATCGTCACCCTCGTCTCTCTTGCGGGACTCTTCGCCCTGCTCGGCAGCACCTTTCTCTTTGCCGTACAGATCATCATCTACGCCGGGGCTATCCTCTCGCTGATCCTCTTTATCATCATGTACCTCAACATCAAAGACGAGAACCTGCCCCATGAACCCTACAAACTGCACTGGATGCTCGGCACTGCGGCCGTTGTCGCACCTTTCTGCCTTATTCTCGTCCAGCTTGTCGCCAAGAGCGAGTTTCCTCCCGCTGCCGAGGCCGTTGAGGGGTTCGGCACCATCACGAGCGTGGGGCTGGAGCTCTTTTCAAAGTGGGTGCTCCCGTTTGAGCTCATCTCCATCTTGCTGCTTGTCGCCCTTGTCGGGGCAGTGACCCTTGCGCAAAAAGAGGAGGAGCCAAAATGATCAGTCACTACCTTATCCTTGGCATACTGCTTTTTAGCATCGGCATGGTCGGCGTCATCAGCCGCCGCAACATCATCATCATCTATATGTCCGTCGAACTGATGCTCAACGGTATCAATCTCGCGCTCATCGCCCTCTCCGCACACCTGCAGACCAGCGATGCGCAGATTATCGCGATGATCGTCATCGCCATAGCCGCCGCCGAAGCCGCGCTCTTTATGGCCCTTTTCGTCGTCCTGTTCCGAACGCGCCGCTCCCTTGATGCGAACATCTTCACCCTGCTGAAGGAGCGCAGATGAGTACCTCGTTGCTGTTGGGCTGGATACTTCTGCCGCCGCTGGCGGGGGCTGTTCTTATCGCCCTCATACACCTTCTGCTTATACCGGTTCGCCCGCCAAGAGCACTCTATACCTTCATCGCCCTTGCGGGGACCGGCATCAGCGCGCTGGCGGCACTGGCAGTAGGCTATGAGAGCCTGATGCATGCGCAGACACCTGCACTCGCACTCTTTAACTGGCTGGATGCGGGAATGTTCAGCGTCAGCATGAGCCTCAGTGCCGACGCCCTGACCTCCGCGATGCTGCTCTTTGTCGCGCCGGTGGGCTTTTTGATCCACGTCTACGCCACGGGCTACATGAGAGATGAAACCGATTACGCCCGTTTCTTTGCGCTTTTCAACCTCTTCATGTTCTTTATGCTGCTGCTGATCCTCGCCGACAATCCCGTTATGATGTTCGTCGGCTGGGAGGGGGTGGGCTTCTGTTCCTACGCCCTCATCAGCTTCTACTTTGAAGATCGCGCCAATGTCAAAGCGGGCAGCAAGGCCTTCATCCTCAACCGTATCGGCGATTTCGGTTTTTTTAGCGCATTGATGCTGCTCTTTGTCGCCATCGGCGAACACGGGTTCACCTTCGCTGCGATCGAAATGCACCTGCACGAGATCCCCGCCGCGCAGCTCAACCTTATTGCCGCGCTGCTCTTTGTCGGCGCCATGGGGAAATCGGCGCAGATTCCTCTTTATGTCTGGCTTCCCGACGCCATGGCGGGGCCGACCCCCGTCTCCGCACTCATCCATGCCGCGACGATGGTGACCGCCGGGGTCTACATGGTGGCGCGATTCTCGCCGCTGTACAGTATGACCGAGGAGATCGGCCTCTTCATCGGCTACGTCGGTGCCTTCAGCGCCCTGCTCGCCGCACTGATCGCCACGCGCCAGAACGACATCAAGAAGATCCTCGCCTACTCGACCATGTCGCAGCTTGGCTATATGTTTATGGCCGCGGGTCTTGGCGGCTACAGTTTCGCGATCTTCCATGTCTTTACCCACGCGTTCTTTAAAGCGCTGCTCTTCATGGGAGCGGGGGCACTCATCATCGCCATGCACCATGAGCAGGACATCACGAAGATGGGCGGACTCAAAAAGCAGATGCCGCTGCTCTTTGGTATGATGCTCGTCGCCACCCTTGCCATCAGCGCCATCCCGCCGTTTGCAGGCTTTTTCAGTAAAGACGCCATTATGGCGCACCTCTTTGCCTCGGGGAACTACCCCATCTATCTCATGGCGCTATTCACCTCGGCCCTGACGGCCTACTATATGTTCCGGCTGCTCTTCTTCGTCTTTTTCGGCCGGCAGCAGCATGCGGTTCACAGCGTTCCCGCTTCCATGCTCTGGCCCATGGGAATACTCGCCATCTTCAGTCTCGGCGCCGGTTTTTTCAACCTCGGCGAATTTTTCGGCGGCACGGCCCCCTTCTCGGCATGGCTGGGCCTGAGCGATACCCGGTTTGCCGTTTCGCACAGCAGCGAGATGCTTTTGATGACGGGCAATACGCTGCTCATCGCAGCGGCCATAGCGCTCGCCTACCGCCGCTACGGTGCGCCTGATGCCCTGCGCCGCGACAGGAGCGAAAGCTTTGTCGCGAAAGTAATTGCCGCGAAGTTCTATGTCGACGAGCTATACGACCGCCTCTTCGTGCGTCCGCTCTACCGTCTCAGCGACTTCTTCGACGAACAGATCAATCACAATGCGATCGACAGAAACATCCATAAAGCGGCATCGGGCTACCTCAGAGTGGGCGAAATGCTGAAGTTTTTCCACAACGGGAACGTCCGTTACTACGCGCTGTACATGAGCATGGGCGTGAGCGCGCTGATGCTCTATCTCTATATCGTGCTGGAGGTATGACATGACACTGCTAAGCTGGATGATCTTTCTGCCCATCCTCACCTCCATCGCGCTCTTTGCCTTCCCCTTCTCCCTGAGCACGACGAAGATCATGTCGCTGATCTCCTCACTGGGTGTTACGCTGCTCGCGCTGCTGCTCTACGGCTCGTTTGAACCGACTGCAGCGATGCAGTTCGTGGAGTACACTCCGTGGATCGAGTCCTACGGCATCAGTTATCACGTCGGTGTGGACGGGGTCTCCCTGCCGCTGGTGATGATGATCGCCATTTTGATGCCCCTTGTCGGCATAGGGCTGTACAACCGAAATCACAAGGGTTTCTGGCTTAACCTCCTCCTGGCTCAGGGCGGCATCATGGGGGCAGTGCTTTCACTGGACGTGATGCTCTTTTACCTCTTTTGGGAGACGATGCTGCTGCCTATTTTCTTCCTTATCGGCCTTTTCGGGTACGGACATAACCGCGTCATTACGATGAAGTTCACCATCTACACCATCTTCGGCTCTCTGATGATGCTCGTGGGTATCCTCTTTGTCGCCATCAGCTACTACGACCAGTTCGGCGAGTTCAGTTTCGCCCTCGATGCGCTCAAGCAGGTTCAGCTCACTCAGACGGAGGCACTCTTCGCCTTTTTGGCCTTTATGCTCGCCTTTGCCATCAAAGTGCCGCTCTTCCCGTTTCACACCTGGCTGAGCGACACCTACCGCAGTGCCCCGACCGGGGCCGTCGTCATCCTCTCCGCCCTGATGGCAAAACTGGGGGTCTACGCCATCTGGCGTTTTCTCTTTACCATCTTCAGCGAGACTTCCCACATGCTCGCGCCCTATTTCGTCGGACTCGGCCTCTTCGGGCTGCTCTACTTCGGCATCGTCGCCATGCGCCAGAAGCACATCAAACGCCTTTTTGCCTTCTCCTCCGCGTCGCACCTGTCGCTTATCGTCGTGGGGATCTTCATCTACGACCTCTACGGGCTGCTCGGATCGTCCTACTTCATCGCTGCGCACGCCCTCTCTTCGGGTGCGATTTTCATCATGATAGGCATGCTTTATGAGCGCACGCACGCACACGCCTTCCATGCACTCGGCGGCATTGCCTCCGTGGCACCGCGCTTCGCTTTCTTCTTCGCCTTTTTCGCCCTCTCCATCGTCGGTATTCCCGGGACGGCCGGATTTGTCTCGGAGCTGCTTATCGTGCTGGGTGCGTTTCATTACCATCCGGTCGTCGGGTTCATCGCGGCCACTACCGTTCTCGTCGCCATCTTGTTTATCTTCGACATGCTGAGCAAGACCCTCTACGGCAAAGCCGCCGATCCGACAAGAGCTTTCCCCGACCTGCGGGCCAACGAAGTTGCCGCACTGCTCCCCATCGCCCTCCTGGTATTGGCGATGGGTATTTTTCCCAACCTCTTTTTAGAGAAGATCAAACCGACGGTCGAAGCTTCCATTGAGAGTTCAAAGGTCTACCATGCCCGCTGATTTCCCATCATCGCTTCTCGCGCTCGCCATCATCCTCGGCACCGCCCTTGTCATCATGCTGCTCGGGCCGACACGCTACTACACCAAGAGACGGGCCCACATGCTCGCACTGGTCGCCGTCATCGTGTCGCTTTTCCTCATACAGGCAGATACCCTTACCGTTCATGCCGGGTATGTCTACCCCGCTGTTTTCAGTAAAATGCTTCTATTCGATACCTACAGCGCACTCTTTATGACCCTCTTCCTCCTGGGAGCGCTGATGACGCTGACCATCGGCAAGGCCTATATAGACCAGGCCGGGTTTTTCCGCGCCGAATCCTTCGCACTGCTGCTCTTCGCCCTGTTTGGCATGATGGTACTCTCCCAGGCAAACGAGCTTTTCACTGCCTTCATCGCACTGGAGATCGCGTCGATGGCGATCTATATACTCGTGGGGCTCCACCGCAGCGACGCACGGGCTGCCGAAGCCTTTTTCAAGTACCTCGTGCTGGGCGCGTTCATGGGAAGCTTCTACCTGCTGGGCATGCTGCTCATCTACGCCCAGACAGGCAGTACGCAACTGGCCGAGATCGCCGCGTACATCGCAGGGCACGAAGGCGCGCAGCTAAACCTTGTCATCACCGGCGGCATGCTCATCATGGTCACCATCATGTTCAAGATCGCCGCAGTGCCGTTCGGCATCTGGGTACTCGACGTCTATGAAGGGGCGTCCCTGCCCATCACGGCGTTTATGGCCGGTGCGTTTAAAGTCGCCGTCTTCGCCATAACGCTGCGCATCTTCCTCATCGATTTCAATCTGCTCGGCGAGATCTACGACCCGCTGCTCATCCTCGCCACCGTTGTCACCCTGATCGCCGGCTCGCTCATCGCCGTGGTGCAGAACAGCGTCGTCCGTATGCTCGCCGCCTCGTCCATCGTGCATGGCGGCTACCTGCTCATCGGTCTTACCTCTGCGGGGGAGCTGGGAAGTTCGGCGGCATCGGCCATTCTCTTCTACCTTGTCGCCTACATGCTCAGCGCCATCGGCTCCTTCGGCATCCTGAGCTACATCAGCCGCGGGTACGACAGCAGCATCACCTACGAGGAGCTCAAGGGCCTTAGCGTCCGGCACCCGCTCATCGCGGCAAGCCTTAGCATCTTCATGCTCTCTTTGGCAGGATTTCCCTCGACTATCGGCTTTCTGGGCAAATTCTACATCTTTACCAGCGCCATCGAGTCGGGCTACACCCTGCTGGCCCTGCTGGGGGCACTGGCCGCATTTGTCTCCATCTACTACTACTTCAAAGTCATCGCCATGCTCTACTTCTATCCGGCAGAAGAGACAAAAGATCTCAGCGGCTACCCCGTCTCGTTCCTCTTCATCCTGCTCGGTGCCGTAGCGGTGCTGTGGGGCGGTATCGGGACGGGACTCATCAGTTTCCTTCCGGGGGCGGATGTTATTACAGAGATCGTACAGGGGAGTATAGGGTCACTTTTTATTCTCGAAGAGGGATAGTCTACGTTAAGAGATTATTTGATTGTATAAAAAAGATGAATTGATACTGTATTTTTAGAAGTGCAGGTGGTGGGTCGACACGGATTCGAACCGTGGACCACCCCGTTATGAGCGGGGGGCTCTAACCAACTGAGCTATCGACCCTGCTATTAAAAGAGCGCCATTATAAACCCTGCTACATTAGAGCAAGTTGAGAACACCCTCTTTTAGAGAAAACTTTTTGTACCCCGTCCGTCGTACATATCACGGAAGCGGAATGTAAGCAGGTTTTCCATGATGGCGACAATGATCATAAAGTTGACAAAACTGCTGCCCCCGTAGCTGAACATGGGCAGAGGAACCCCTACGACCGGCGCAAGGCCGATGGTCATGGCGATGTTTACGCTCATGTAGATAAAGAGCAGGAGGGCGAATCCCGCGGTGACAACCTTGATGTAGTAGTCACTGCTCCAGCTGCTCAGGCTGAGCAGGTGTATCACCAGCGCCGCATAAAGGCCAATGAGCAAAAATGCCCCGATGAAACCGAAACGTTCTACGACATAGGCGAAGATAAAGTCGCTCGAGGCGATCGGCAGAAACTTCATCTGTGTCTGCGTCGCTTCTTCGACCACTTTCCCCGTCACACCGCCCGAACCGATGGCGATGATGGACTGCTGGACATGGTAGCTCGGCTTTTCACTCAGGAAATCGTTAATGCGCTTTTTCTGGTAATCGTGCAGCTGGGTGTAGAGCAGCGGCGCGCTGATGAGCACCCCGGCGATAAGCGTCGCCCATATCTTCCAGTAGACCCCGACGATAAAGAGTACGCCAAAGCCCAGCAGCATCAAAACGAGCGCCGTACCGAGGTCAGGCTCCCTCGCGATCAGGAAGAACGGCAGAAGGATGAAAAAAGAGATCTTCAGGAAATCTCTCAGGCGGTAGCCGTCCTTCGGCGGCGGATTACGGCTGATGAGATAGGCAAGCATCAAAACGAAGGCCGGTTTGATCAGCTCCGAGGGCTGAAGTGTGAAGTCGATAAAGGGGATCTCCAGCCAGCGCTTTGCACCCAGCCGGCTCTGCCCGAAGAACTCGACACCCAGAAGCAGCAGGATATTTCCCCAGTAAAAGAGCGGGATCAACCAGGTCAGACGGCGTATGGGGAGCAGAAAAAAGATCATGAAGACAAAAACGCCGACACTGACATAGACGGTATGTTTCTGCGCAAGCGCGGGATGGATCTCGTTGATGAGCCACCCGGAGATAAAGATGAGCGGCAGGATCATCACGATCGTCGTAAAATCAAAGTGTGATAAAATACGTCGATCAATTCTCCACACCGGCAATTCTCCCCTAAAAATTTAATGAGATTGTAACATAAAGGCACCCAGTAATGAATCAGAGCACTTTTTCCGTCACCGAACCCGAACGCCTCGACACCTTCTTGAGCAAAACACTCGATGTGACGCGCAACCAGGTCGTACAGCTCATCAAACAAGACTGCATCACCGTCGAGGGCAAACTCGTTGCCAAGCCCGGTCTTAAACTCAAAGCCGATCAAAAAGTCATCGTCGATTTCCCCGAGGCCAAAGAGACGCCTGCACTTGAGATCGATTTCGACGTGGAGATACTCTATGAAGACGAGGACCTGCTCGTCATCAACAAACCCAGCGGACTCACCGTCCACCCGGCACCGAGCGTCAAGGAGGCGACCCTCGTCGACTGGCTCAAACACAAAGGGATCCGCCTCTCGACCATCAGCGGCGAAGAGCGTCACGGTATCGTGCACCGTCTCGACAAGGGGACCAGCGGTGCGATGGTCGTAGCCAAGAACAACGAAACGCACGAAGCGCTCTCGCAGCAGCTTCAGGACAAAAGCATGGGACGCTACTACCTGGCCGTCATCTCGCCGCCGCTCAAAGATGACCTCTGCATCGTCGACAAGCCCATAGCGCGCAGCTCCTCCAACCGTTTGAAGATGGCCCACGCCGAGCATGGAAAAGAGGCGCGCACGCAATTTAAAAAACTGCTTCTGAGCAGCGATGAGACGCATGAACTCATCGCCTGTAAACTCTTTACCGGCAGGACCCACCAGATCCGTGTCCACCTCGAAACGATGAGCCGCCATATAGAGGGAGACCATTTATATGGTTTTAAGAGCAAAAAAGATAAAATTGACCGCATTTTACTGCACGCATACCTGCTCTATTTCGTCCATCCGAAGAGCGGTGAAGTACAGCGTTTCAACGCGCCTGTACCCCATGCGATGCAGACCTATCTACAAGACCATTACGACAGGGAGAAACTAGATGAAGTCACTCACGCAACTTATATCGAGCATTGCTTTAACGCTGATACTCTTTAGCGGCTGTGCCAAACAGCCAGAAGCGACCAAAGAGGTCAAGATCGATCCCACACTGCCCGTTCTCTCCATCAACGGCTATCTTGCTGACATGAACGCCGTAGCGTTCGAGTGGAAACCTATCCAGGACGCCCGCGTCGAAGGCATCTATGTCTACCGCAGCAACCCCGAAACAGGTGACGGCAAACTACACCGTATCGATGCTATCGAACAGCGTGCCGCGACACACTATACCGATACGAACGTCGTACCGGGCACAGCCTACCAGTACCGTTTCTCAAGCTACATGGCCAATGGGCATGAGTCGCAGGCCAGCGAAACGATCAGCGTCAACACCCTTCCTGTCATCTCCTCGGTCAGTTTTTTTGAGTCTATCGGGAACATGCCGCGCAGCGCCAAGCTCATCTGGCGTCCGCATACGAATATCAAGGTCAAAGGCTACCAGATCGAGCGCCAGACACTCGAAGACCCGGAGTGGAACGTCCTGGCATACATCGACCACCGCCTCAGCGCCGAATATATCGACAGCGGCCTCAAAGACAACCATGTCTACAAATACCGTCTGCGTGCCGTCACCTACGACAAGCTCGTCTCGACACCGAGCAACATCGTCAAAGTCGTCACCAAACCGCTGCCAAACCCCGTGACGAACCTCACGACTACGACGGATCTGCCGCAGAAGATCACCCTTAACTGGGATGCAAGCAGTGCCCCGGACTTTTCGCACTACAACATCTACCGCTCCACTTCGGCTACCCGCGGGTTCGACTACCATGTGAAGCTCAAAGAGACCACATTTACGGACACTGTCAAAGAAGACGGGGCATCCTACTTCTACAAAGTGACCGTTGTCGACAGCGACGGACTTGAAAGTCCACGCGACACCGTTGCCATGCAGGGAACAACACTGCACCAGCCGAAAACACCGGTCATCACCGATGCCCAGGTCATAAACGGCGCTGCGACACTCCACTGGAAGAACAATGACGTCAGAACAGCATCCTACGTTCTCATCAAGACGACAAAGAAGAGCTGGATCGACAAGTCTATCCAGGAGATCAAGAACATCAAAGAAACACAGTTCACCGATGTCGACATCGCGGCAGACACCGTCTACCTCTACCAGGTTGTAGCCGTAGACCAGTACGGTGTGCGTTCGAAACCGAGCATCGAAGCAGAACTCTCCTTCAGCGCGGAACGTTAATGCCACATATCCATATCCGTTCATTTACCCCTGTCGCACTCCCTTACGAAAAAGAGGGTGTGCGTTTTGATTTTCTGGCGACCAACGTCGAACACCCCGAAGAGCATCTCATCGGGACCTCTTCTGAAAACAAAGAGTTTCTTCTGCTTGTTCAAGAAGGCAGCGAAAAAAGCCTGCTCAAAAGCGACAAGCTGACCCGCCCGTCCAAAAACGAACTGGTCCAGAAAGCCCTCATCAAATACGCACAGGCATGCGACCTTGAGGTACTCGGTTCCAACGTTAAAGAGCAGCACTACAACCCCCACCTCCAATCAGACTCCGCGCTCAAGACGATCCACGACTTTGCAGAGACCTTTCCCGCGGACAAGGATATCCGTATCGAAGTGGGCTTCGGCTCGGGACGCCACCTTCTGCATCAGGCAAAAGAGAACCCCGATATCCTCTTTATCGGCATCGAGATCCACCGCCCGTCCATCGAACAGGTCATCAAACAGATCAACATCCAGGGACTTGAGAACCTCCTGCTGCTCGATTACGACGCCCGCCTCTTTATGGAACTGGTCCCTTCAAACATTGTCAGCCGTATCTATGTGCACTTCCCGGTGCCGTGGGACAAAAAACCGCACCGCCGCGTTATCGGCGAGGCCTTTGTCAATGAAGCGATCCGTGTACTCGCACCCGAGGGAAAACTGGAACTTCGTACCGACAGCGACAACTATTTCCAGTTCGCCTACGAAGTCTTCACTTCGCTTAAAAAGCTCGACCTGCATATCTACAAAAACCGTGATATCGCCGTCAGCAGCAAGTACGAAGACCGCTGGAAACGGATGGAGAAGAACATCTATGACGTCATCATGTCCAATGACGAGTCCAGCCCGGCACTTGAACTCAACGGCAATTTCGAGTTCACCGATGCAGCCTTCGATCTTGACAAGATCGCCGCGCTCAACGGCACGACACAGCGCTTCGAAGGCGGCTTTATACACTATGAGCGGCTCTACCGCATTACGGACGGGCGGCTGCTCTTCCGTGTTTCCATGGGAAGCTTCGACCGGCCAGAGCACCTCTACCTCATCCTCTCGCCGACACGTGCAAGCTACTACCCGGGCAAACCGGTGCGTACGCGTACCAATCTCAACGCCCATACCTTCTTAAGCGAGGCGCTGCGTGGATAAGGTCATCGTCGCCCAGAACCTCTCACTGACGTACAACGAGAACGAAAGCATCATCAACCAGGCGAGTTTCTCCATCGAGTCAGGCAGTTTCGTCTTCATCACCGGGGCCAGCGGCAGCGGGAAATCCACCCTTCTCAAGTCGCTTTACGGCGGTCTTGCCCCGCATCAGGGCGATCTTATCGTCGGCGGTGTCGAGATGCGCAACATCACCAGCAAAAAACTCAACTTTCTGCGCCGCCATCTGGGCATCGTCTTCCAGGATTACAAGCTTGTCAAAGAGTGGACCATCGAGAAGAACGTCATGCTGCCGCTGCTCATCTCGGG
>JBFEWT010000200.1:0-2661 GCA_041546225.1 Sulfurimonadaceae bacterium | reverse complement strand
CCTTTGATTTGTTTTTCGGATGGTATCTGAAAAAGGTTAATGTATGGGTGAAAAAAGCGTTGTTCGATGGCAGTATCCGCCCGCTATGCCAGGGCAGATGTTTTGGCAGCGTGCACTGCCTGAACGCTCAAGGCTATTGTCAGTTGAAAATCGGGCGTATAAGCATGACAGAGTCGATATAGGGTTCATAACGGCTTCCGTAGGCCAGTTTTAGCTCGTAGCGCGGGGGAACCCTTTCTCCTCTTTGCAGTTTGTTCTGCTCTGAAATGGCATCGAAAAGCTTGCGGTACTTCAGGGGGACATGGACGCGGTTGATGCTCAGTCGGCTGATATGGCCGAAAAGCTTCTCTTTTGTATGGATATAGCCGTAGTCGGGGCGGATGACGCCTTTGACGATGATGAACTTTGCCCTGTCACTGTAGTGCTCACGCAACTGCTTCGGGTCATTTCCCGCATCGATGGCATAGAGACGGGACTCGATGGTGCGCAGTTGTTCCAGGCGGTCTTTAGTACTTTGATAGTTGTTTTGCGCAAGCATGTTGTTCTGGGTGCGTAACTGATAGTGCGCTTCGGCATTATCATAGGCGTATTGCGCTCTTCTTAATGCCTCTTGATAGGCATTGCCCTCAAACTCCAGTACGATAAACAGCTCTTTGGATACGGGCTTTTTTCGTGATTTGAGCCGCGCCTGAAGATCAAAACCGAGGCTTTCGAGTTTATCGGCATCGAGCCATGCGGGGGAGCGGTAGTCGTAATAGCGGTTGGTACTGTTGGCATCTCTGCTGAGCGTATGCCAGTTGATGCGCAGGGAGAGACCGCTGTTGTCGCGCGATGAAGTGCCATAGGGCAGGGAGAGCTCGCGTTCGCTTAGCAGAGGGACGGATGTCGGTTTCCCGGAGGCATTCGCCTGTACGCCCAGTAAAACGGCGGCATTGCTCAGGAGTATGAGGGCAAAAGCGAGCAGCCAGAGTCTGTGTGCAGTGAGAAAGGCTTTCATCGATGCGCCTCCTGTGTCACCAGGGTGCTCGTCCTGCGCAGCCGTTTAAACACAAAGAGCATCGCGATGGAGGCAAGGGCGATAATAAGGAAGAAGAGGTATTTGGGCATCCACTCCCACCACCAGTCGAAGAACTTGGTGTAGAGGAAGAGGGTAAAGAAGACGTTGCCGGTGTTGACGAGGTCGGGCCACTCTTTTTTTATACCCAGCCAGATGGCCGCCGCGCTGAAGAGAAAGCCCGCGACCTGGTAGGAGCCTTCGATAATGGTCTGATCAAGCGGCAGATAGCTGATGGCACCCCAGTGCGAGAGTATCAGCACCGGAAGGAAAAAGATGAGCATGGCAAAGACACGGTAGATAACGCGAAAGCCCGAAAATCCGTTATGTGCGGCAAACGAGGCGAGAAAGAGCAGCAGTGCCGCGGGAAAGAAGTTCTCGGGCCTCTCTCCGAAACCGAACCAGTAGAGACCGCTCCATGTACCCGCCTGTGCGGAGAGGAAGAAGGTAGACGACACGATGGCGGCGGCAAGCAGCAGCCGTGTGTCCGAGGCGTATGCGAGCAGGAAGCTAAAAAGCGCCCAGACGAAAAAGGCGTTCGGTGAGGGCGTGATGTTGAAGATCTGCCCCAGCATGGAGAGGTTGAGGACAAAACAGACGAAGGTCACCATGGCGGAGAGTTTGGTGTAGTAGCCGCTTCTCTCTTTTTGTGCGAGCAGCATGGTCACTGCCAGGCTTAGCATGGGAGCCGCTATCAGGATGAGAACCTGCAGCGTCGTGGGAAAACGCCCCCAAAACTGGTAAAAGAGGAAAAAGATGCTCGCACCCAGAGCAAGCGCGCCCAGAAACGAGGCGATCTTCATCCCGAGGGAGAGCTGTCTCTCATGGCTGTTCGCGTCGATGTCGAACGTTGCGGCGAGTTGCGTCAGAAGGTTGTCATGATACGTTGCAACGGCGCTGCGCTGCTCTTGGTGAAGTGACAGCACCTCCTCATCTTCCAAAGCCCTCAGCTCAGACTGAAACTCGCTTATCCGGTCAGCTCTGCGCTGTGCATCCGCTTTTGAGAGGGCTTTCATACGCTTCTCCTAACGCGGAACATATTTGCCCGCTTTGTCATCGAATACGATGCTCTTTCTGTGCTTTTCATACCATTGCCTCAGTTCCGCTTTGGAGCCCGTAAGGGCCGCATACTGCCGGATGAGCGCCGCCGCATCGTAGATGGTGACAGGGAGGCGGTTGTTATCATCGAGCGTCTCGAAGAGAAAATGAAAGGCAGGGGTATAGCCCGAGGCAAGAGTGTCTTTGATGAGGTAGGCCGCCTGGTATTTATCTGCCCGTGAGTTCTCCCACGTCAGCGGCAGTGCCTCGCTCAGGTCGATGTTGGGCATCTGCTTGATGGTCTTGTAGGTATTATGCGAATTGTTGCCGTTTATCATGTAGTCGATGAGCATGCGGTGGTGTGCCGAGTTGTTGAGGCTCGCGAGACATTTGACAGCTTCTGGCGTAAGGTAGGCGGAACTGGTTGAGACGAGTTCGCTCAGTATCGGGTCCGCCTCTTCGCACCACCCTTTGGCGTAGACCACTTTGGCCAGCGGCGGGTTGTTCTTGAGATGGCTCAGGATGAGCGCTTTCTCCTCTTCGGTCGCCAGCGCTCTCGCGGCTTCCAT
>JBFEWT010000102.1:0-7903 GCA_041546225.1 Sulfurimonadaceae bacterium | reverse complement strand
TATACGGAAGCGTCATATCCGCTGTTTTCAAAAACGGCATCGGCAGGTTGACAGCGACTGCTGTATCAGAAGGCATGGTGAAAGGGCACTCCCATGCGCTTTCTTCTTCCCCGGCTTTACCCATCTGCGCACTGAGTTCTTCTACGATCCTGGCAACAGTCTCTTCATCTGCTTCAACGATGTCTTCAGTGTCTTCGGCGGCTTCGATCAGGTTCATGACCTCATCAAACGCATTGAAGAGCGCCTCAAGCATCTCTTCTTTAAACGCAAGCTGGCCTGAACGGAGCATATCCAGAAGGTCTTCTGCATGGTGGGTTATTACCTTTACCGATTCGAAACCGACGATTCCGGAGCCGCCTTTGAGTGTATGCGCAGCCCTGAATACTGAGTTCAGCAGTTCCGGGTCGTCACTGCCGATGTTTTCGATATTCTGGTCGATAAATGCGAGGTTTTCCCGCGCTTCTTGCAAAAATTGTTCGAGTAGTGGATTCATCACCCTTCCTTTTATGCGTTAAGCAATATCTTCAGATATGCTTTGAGTTGTTCGGGTTTGATCGGTTTGGTGGCAAACAGGTTCGCCCCGACTTTATACGCTTCTTCTTTGTCCGTCTCATGCATCTGCGTCGTAATCATAATAACGGGGGTTTGCTCATATTGCGGCTGCTTTCGCAGTTCTCCGACAAATGAGTACCCATCCATGACCGGCATATTCACATCGACCAGATAAAGATCGATATTCCCATCCTGATTGCGTTCAAGTGCTTCCATACCGTTTTCCGCTTCAACGATATCCATACCAAGCCCTTTTAGAATCGAGCCGTGGTAACTTCGGACCGTCTTTGAATCATCTACTACCATTATTGTTGCCATCATCTCTCTCCTAAAAAAACTCTATACCGTCATCCTCGCTGTGGAGGATCTTCCCTGAGAAACGGTCACGTTTCTCCCTGGCATTTGCAATCGCCTGCGCGAATTTTGAGTCCAGCTTGTCCAGACTCTCCTCGACGATACTCTCATCTTCTTTAAACGCATGTTCAAATTTCATAATATTTTTTTGAATACTTTCAATCGCTTCAATGGTCGCACTGAGTTGCTGAGCAATAATGTCCTGATACTGCATCGCTTCAACAGCATCATCATCAAGTTCCAGATTGTTTTTTTCCATAAACCTGTCCAGACGGAGCATAGACTCTCTGGAAAGATCGATCGTCTCACTCTCAACCAACTTGACATGTTCAAGAAGCTCATTTACTTTTTTCAGTATAACCATTGTTACCCTCTCTATGCCGGTAGGCGCAATACTCTTGAAATTGCCTGTTTCAGCTGTGCAGGATTAAACGGTTTGACGATCCATCCCGTCAATCCCAGTGCTTTGCCCTGCTGTTTCATTTCCGCTTTTGTCTCGGTCGTCAGCATCAGTACCGGGGTACGCTGTGTTCCCGCGAACTTGCGAAGCTCCTGCAAAAACTCGAACCCGTTCATCACAGGCATGTTCAGGTCAGTGATGATCAGGTCAGGAACGACCGTCCCGCTCTGGATCTCGGCTAGCGCGTCTTGTGCTGCCAAATACTGTTTCACTTCAATCGGCATACTGTTTGTGACCATACGTGTTGAGGCAAGTGCCGTCTCGCTGTCATCTACAAAAATTACCATTGGCATATTATTTTCTCCTTACTTTTGATAAATTAACGTCGAACCGATTTTTTTCGCTTTGAATACCGATACGATTCGACTCATATACTCGGCATGTCCCAAACAGACATAACCGCCCGGGTTTAGCATGTCGTAAAAGTTCATGGCTACTTCTTTACGGCTTGCATCATCAAAATAGATAAGCATGTTACGCGAGAAGATCACATCGAACTTGCCTAGTTTGCGCATTTCGACCTTGTCGAAAACATTGCTGACTTTAAAGTCGACCGTTCCTTTCAGGTCATCACTGATCTCATACCCGAGTGCTTTTTTAGTAAACCACTGCCCAAGAATACTTTTTGGGATGGCATGTACAGAACGCTCGCTGAACTTGCCCTCATTCGCTTTCTTGATGACCGTCGAATCGATATCGATCCCGACCAGTTCAATGTCGCGCTCTTCAACGACATTTCCCTCTTCAATAATATGCAGAACCATCGAATACGGCTCCTCTCCCGTTGAACACGGTGAAGAGAGGATACGAAGAGGAACTCCCGCCGGACGCTGCGCATGAAGCTCGGGCAGAATATGCTCGGCCAGGACTTCAAACTGCTCCTTTTCACGAAAGAAGTACGTCTCGTTCACCGTGACGGCATTCATCAGTTCCTGAAACTCGTTGCCGTCTTTATCATCAAAACGGAGCTTGAAAAAGTATTTTCTGAAGCTGTCTGCCTCTATCTCTGCAGCACGCTTGTCGATATACTTTGCCAGCTTGTCAAAGTGCTTGTCATCTTCAAGATAGATACCGCTTTTTCGGTAGATATATTCACTCATTTTTCCAAAATCGACTTTGGATAGCAGATATGCCATTGCTACCCCCTGATCGACGTAATTGCGCCGTCGACGGCAAAAACGACATACGCGTCGTTATTAAAACGCTCTTTTAAAGACTCGAGCAGAGGAATGTCCTCTTCTTCGCCTATCTCGCCCATATAGTCTACCGCCGTCATAGCTACATTCACATCTTTCTCTTCATTTTCAAGCAGTTCGATCAGCATCTCGCGCGACTCGGGGAAACTGACATCACCGAGTACGTTGATGGCAAAAATACGCAGGTCGCGGTCATCGCCAATGAGAAACTTGACGATATAGTACTTGATGGCATCGCCATAATCCTGAAGTATTGAAATACCCAGGTTTCGGATATAGGCATTGTGCAGTTTCAGAAGCTCCATAACCGCTTCGATCGGCGCTTTCTTAGGGTCCATATTGGCCAAAACAGCTGCAATGCGTGAAGCCAGGTCTTTATCCGTCGAATGTTCGATCAGTTTTTCGACCAGAAAGCGTGGTCCACCATCAAGACCAACCATCTGTTCGACTGTATGACTCTTCTGATCAAAGGTATCGGCATTTTCAAAATAGTCGATTGCCTCTTCCAGCGTTTCGAAAACGGGAAGCTCTTCAACTTTCTGTTCTGTATGCTTTTTAACCAGTGCCATTTTCTCTCCTATCTGAACGTAACTATTTTTTTAACGATCTTGTTGAACGGCAGCTGTTCCATGACCCCGCCGCGCTCATACGCTTCTTTAGGCATTCCGTAAACCGTTGCACTCTCTTCGCTCTCACCAATGGTGTAGCCGCCCGCTTTTTTGATGGCGACCATACCGTCTGCCCCGTCATCGCCGATACCTGTCAGCAGTACGCTCAGAAGCTGAGTGCCGGAGAACGTATTCAAAGCACTCAAAAACATCTCATCTACGCTGGGTTGGAAAAACTGACTGTTTTTATCACCCTCTTCACGCAAAACGATCTTTCCGGAAACTTTTTTGGCGAAATGCAGGTGCATTCCCCCTTTGGCAACATAAATATTGCCCGGCATCAGTTCCATGTTCTGACTGCTTTCAAACACAGGCAGCATGCTTACACGCATCAACCGGTCAGCGAACGCTTTCGTAAACTGCTCAGGCATATGCTGCACGATACAGACCGGGAACGGATAGTCTTCGGGCAGTGCCGCACAGATCTGTTCGATCAGACCCGGTCCGCCCGTAGAAGCACCGATCAGCACCACTTTTTTGATATCACGGCTGTCGCCTGTGACATGACTTTTCTGTACTCTGGCACGCTCCCGTCGTTCCGGTTCCACTGGACGCGGCGGTCTTACCCTTGAACGCAGACGTCTTTTAGGGATACGGCTGAGAGATTTTACTTTCTGGATGATATCTTCAGCATTTTCATGACGGCCGACATTCATCGTTCCCGGCTTGGAAATATAATCAATGGCACCGAGTTCAAGCGCTTCAATCGTAATGGAAGCATCTGCCGTCGTCAGGGAACTGACCATCAGAATCGGCGTGGGGTTTTTGTCCATAATCTCTTTAACGGCGCTCAAACCATCCATAACAGGCATATTAATATCCATCGTGATGACATCGTATTGGGTTTCACATGCTTTATCAACAGCTTCTTTGCCGTTTTTCGCTGTATCGATATCATACTCAAGTGTCTCGATAAGCTCTCTTAGCTGTTTTCGTACCAGTGCAGAATCATCAACGATTAATACTTTTTTTGCCATTGTATGTTCTTCTTCCTAAAAAATTATCTTTTCGATCTGAAACAGCAGGACAAGGCGTTTTCCGCCGTCAAGCTGCAAAATATTGGAGAAGAGTTCGCCGCGATCTTCTTCGGTACGGATCTCATCACGTTTAATGCCCATGACATCACTGACACTGTCAACAAAGAACCCGACACGGTTTCCGTTAAAATTGCAGATGATCACTTTTTGATCTTCTGTCGTATTGTCCGAGATCCCGAGTCTTTTATGCAGCGATCCGATAGCGACCACCTGTCCGCGGATATTTATGACACCGCTGATCAGTTCCGGAGCATCCGCTACCGGAGTCACCGGTACCGTATCAATGATTTCCGCAACATGTTCGATATTGATCGCATACTCTTCTTTATCAAGTTTGAACACGACGACTTCCATCGCGATATCAGAAGTCACATCATCACTGTTTGTCTCTTTTGTCACGATATGTTTTTCGTTTGCATCCAGCAGCTCTCTGAGGACATCTTTGCCGATCAGCGAAACAAGCTGCTCATCATCATGAATCACCCCCGAAAGTTTCCCGTCTTTAAAGTGCTCCGGCATAGAATCTATACTGCTTTGCGGGTAATCACGGATATCGATGATCTCGTCAATGATGAGACCGATATTCTTGTTGTCCATCCGGGCCACAAAAATACGGTTCTTATCTGTCCGCTCTGCACTGTAGCCGTAATATGTACGCAAATCGGCTATCAGCAGCAGTTCCTCACGCAGCGATATGATGCCTGCGACTTCTTCGCTGCTGCCTGCGACTTTGGTAAAGCCCTCTGGCAGTGCGATGATCTCCCGCAAGTAATCAATGCCTATGGCATAACGTTCCGTTGCCATACTGAAAAGCAGAAAGCGGTGTGTATTGCTCTGCTGCTCTTCTTCGGCAGTTGCGATGTTCGATCCGCCGTCTTTGATGTTCCCAGCATGGTAAGTACGCAACTGAACACGTTCCGTCAGACGGCTTAGATCGAGGATCTGTACGATATCGCTATCGTGTTTATAAATAGCACACACAGCATCTTCAGGGTTATCAATATATTCTATATCAGCTTTATCAATGTCAACTGTGTCGATCACTTCTGCGACCAGGAGTGACACATGTTCAAAGTCTCCGGCCAGCGTCAATAGACGGCTTTTGGAATCTTTTTCATTAACGTTTTGCGCATCCAGCAGACTGTTCATGTCCAGCGTTGTCGTGATATTACCTCCGACAGCACAAAGACCACGTACCTCTGATGGGCTCAACGCCAGCGGCGTAAGTTCAGGAACACGCATGATTTGATCGATAGCAGCCGTATCAAGGCCATAGCTGATATTATCATTTTTAATGATTAATATCTCTTCAATCTGCATCGCTTATCCTTGTTGCAACTCGTCGGCCATAACCGCCAACTCTTCGACTCCTTCGCCAATATGCGCGATTGTTTCGATGATCAACTCACTGGCTTTACGCGATTCCATCGCATTGCGCGCAGAAAGTTCGACTGCTTTTTGAATCTCATTAACACCGATAAGTCCCTGATTCATACCTTCGAGGTTTTGGTCATTGACGGTTTTAAGACCGCTGAAACGGTCAAGCAGGTCAATAAGCATGTCTGTGATCTTGTCGATCTCGGTGACAAGCGTATCGATCTGGTTCTTTTCGTTCTCCTGTCCGGTCAGCAATCTTGACCAGTCAGTACGGACCGTATCGATCTCGCTGTTCATGGACTCTATCGTATCGTTGATCTTGTCTGTGTTTGCTTCGGAATCTTTAGCAAGATTACGGATATCCGCACTTACGACAGCGAATCCTTTACCGAAATCACCCGCACGCGCCGCTTCGATAGAACCGCTGATCGCCAGCATGTTAAGCTGGATGATGCTGTTGGAGATGTTGCCGACTGTCTTGTCGACATTACGCGTCTCTTTGACGATCACATCAAGTTCTCGATCCGCTTCATTACCTTCCTGGATAGAAGCACCGAACTCCTGGCCGATCTTCGTCATAGCGCCTTTGACTTCCATAAAGGAGATTTTGAGAAGGTCGAAGTTACGGCGTGCGATCTCGATGAGTTTATCGATATCTTTTGCCGACTCAAGGCCCAGTTCGATCATCTCTTTATTGGTCAAAGCACTCTGGTTCGTCGTATTCGATGATGCTTCGATCTTGTTCAGTGCATTCGTCACCTCTTCAAGAGCATTCTGAATATCTTCCATCGAGCCGCCGATAGCATCAGCCGAAGCTGCGATATCTTCTGCGGACTTTATGGTGTCTGTAGAGTATTTGAGTTCCTCGGAGAGTGTACTGAGTTCTTTAATATCGTCTTCTGTCTGCGCCAATGCGTTAGACTGTACGTCGATGTTGTTAAGCGTCTTCTCGACAAAGAGGGCGATTTCACTGGAAGCCTCAGCGATATCCTGACTTCCTTCATTAATACGCGCAGCGTAGTTGCCCAGCTTCTGCGTAAAGCTGTTGACATTGCGTGATGCTTCAACAGAGTAGACTGCGATTTTTGTCAGCTCTTCCATCTTGACACTGAGATGCGTACCGTTTACACCTGTTCTGTCAATGATGTCCGTCGTATTGACAATACTCTTGATGATGCCGTCGATGCTTGTCTGGATCTTGCCGACCAGTTCAGAGATGAACTCGGCATTCTTTTCACTTTCGCCGGCGAGTGCACGTGTTTCATCCGCGACCACGGCGAAACCTTTACCATGTTCTTTCGCACGGCTCGCTTCAATCGCAGCGTTAAGTGCAAGAAGGTTCGTCTGGTCTGCAATTTTCGCAATGAAACCGACCGCTTCGCCAATGTTTTCCGATGAAGCTTTAAGCTCTTCACTCTTTTTAGAGGATGTCTTTGCTACGGCAACAGAGTTCGTCATGCGTCCGACCGATGCATTGATCGTGTCGACCGCACTCATGATGTTGTCGCCGGTCGCCAGTGTAGACGAGATGACCGTATCGATAGTCGAGCCCATACGTGTGATGTTGTTATTGATGCTTTTGACGTTATGAAGTGCCTGCTCGCTTGCGCCGCTGTTCTCTTCGGCGGCGGTTGCGATCTGCTCCATTGATGACTTCAACTCTTCAATAGCACTCACACTCTCTTGTGCGTTATCGAGGATAGATGTCGCGACGCCTGCAATACTTTCTGAAATCTGCTGCTGTTTCACCATACTACGCTGACGGCGTTTATCACCCGTTCCGGATGATGAAGCACTTGTTGCCGGTGTATTTTTCTTTACTAATGCCATAAACGTTCCTTCTTAATCCAGAGTTGCGTAAAGCTCTTCAGCTTTTTTAATATCTTCGCGTGACGGTTTTACACGGATAGAGACATACTTCACATTGCCGTTTTTATCTACCGAACGTAAAACAGTTGCATAGACCCAGTAGTGTCCGCCGCCTTTACGGGCGTTCTTAACATATCCAGTCCAGAAACCTTTTGCCTGAACATCATCCCACAGTGATTTGAAAGCGGCACGCGGCATCTCAGGATGACGTACAATATTATGAGGCTGACCTATAATATCCTCGCGCCTCATATTCGCTATTTTCAGAAAAGAGTCGCTTGCATATGTAACGATACCTTTTTCATCTGTTTCAGACAACAGATACAAGTCATCGTACAACACCTCTCCGTCTTCCAAGAAGGTCAAACCTTCCGTACTTACAGCATTGGC
>JBFEWT010000041.1:0-15797 GCA_041546225.1 Sulfurimonadaceae bacterium | reverse complement strand
ATGATAGAAAAAACAAAAAACACGAAGGCTGAATTATTTAATGATCACTTTCAGAATTTTAAAAGCTATCACATACCGAAAGCTCAATTAATCATTGCAGACATGCCATATAATTTGGGCAATATGAGACACAAAAGGACATTTTGATATGGATGCAAATAAACAGAAATCACTTGACTTGGCAATGAAGCAGATCGATAAGGCGTTTGGCAAAGGCGCATTGATGCGTCTGGGCGACAAAGAGATCGAACCGATCGAAGCGATCAGTACCGGCTCAATCGGTCTTGACCTTGCTCTGGGTATCAACGGTGTTCCCGAAGGGCGCGTTATCGAGGTCTACGGACCGGAGAGCTCGGGTAAGACGACGCTGGCGCTTCAGATCACTGCCGAAAGCCAGAAAAAAGGGGGCGTCTGTGCCTTCATCGATGCGGAACACGCACTGGATGTCGGTTATGCGAAAAACCTTGGCGTAGATGTCGAGAACCTTCTGGTCTCGCAACCCGACTACGGCGAGCAGGCACTTGACATCGTCGAGACGCTTGCACGCAGCGGCGCGGTCGATCTTATCGTTGTGGACTCGGTCGCGGCGCTTACGCCAAAGGTCGAGATAGAAGGCGAGATGAACGACCAGCAGGTCGGTGTACAGGCACGCCTTATGTCAAAAGCACTGCGTAAACTGACCGGCGTACTGCACAAGATGAACTGTACCATCATCTTCATCAACCAGATCCGTATGAAGATCGGTACGATGGGGTACGGCTCTCCGGAGACGACGACGGGCGGTAATGCACTGAAGTTTTATGCATCCGTGCGTATCGATGTGCGCAAGATCGCTACGCTCAAGCAGGGTGAAAGCCAGATCGGTAACCGCGTCAAAGCCAAAGTCATCAAGAACAAGGTGGCACCGCCGTTTAGACAGGCGGAGTTTGACATCATGTTCGGCGAAGGTATCTCCAAAGAGGGCGAACTGGTCGATTACGGCGTAAAACTCGACATCATCGACAAGAGCGGCGCATGGTTCAGCTATGAAGATGTGAAACTGGGTCAGGGACGCGAAAACGTCAAGCAGAAGTTCAAAGAAGAGCCTGCACTGGCCATAGAAATAGAAAATAAAATTAGAGAAGCTATGGGCATGAGTAACATCATGGCTATGGACGTATCAGAAATAAGTGAGGTAGATGAATGATTTTTATTGATAACGTAACAGCAATCGAGGTGATGGATTCACGTGGTAATCCTACAGTAAAGGCGACCGTAGAACTCAGCGACGGTACCAGCGCAAGCGCGATCGTACCAAGCGGTGCGAGTACCGGTAAACGCGAAGCGCTTGAACTGCGTGACGGCGATGATCGCTACATGGGCAAAGGCGTGCTTAAAGCCGTCGAAAACGTCAATACGCAGATCGCAGACGCACTCATCGGTCTGAGCCCGTTCAACCAGGCGATTGTCGATGCGACGATGAAAGAGCTCGACGGTACTGAAAACTACGGAAACCTTGGCGCAAACGCAGTACTTGGCGTATCTATGGCTGTTGCACGTGTTGCAGCGCAGAGCCTCAACATGCCGCTCTACCGCTACCTTGGCGGTGCCAATGCGATGGTCATCCCTGTACCGATGCTTAACATCATCAACGGCGGTTCTCACGCAGACAACTCTGTCGACTTCCAGGAGTATATGATCATGCCGGTCGGTTTTGAAGATTTCTCCGAGTCGCTTCGCGCATCTGCAGAGGTCTACCATAACCTCAAAAAGATCCTCAAAGACGGCAAGCACAACACTGCACTGGGCGATGAGGGCGGTTTCGCACCGGATCTCAGCTCAAACGAAGAGCCTATCCAGGTCATCATGCAGGCGATCGAAAAAGCGGGTTATGAAGCGGGCACGCAGATGGCGATCGCCCTTGATGTCGCTGCATCCGAGCTTGTTTGCGAAGGCGGCTACCGTCTCGAGTCCGAGAACCGTACGGTAACGTCTGAAGAGCTGAGCGACTACTACGTCGACCTCTGCAGCAAATACCCTATCGTCTCTATCGAAGACGGTCTGAGCGAAGATGACTGGGAGGGCTGGAAACTCCTGACAGAAAAGCTTGGAGACAAAGTCCAGCTGGTCGGTGACGACCTTTTCGTTACCAATGCGAACATCCTTGCAGAAGGTATTGAAAAAGGTATCGCCAACTCTATCCTTATCAAGCCTAACCAGATCGGTTCTGTCTCTGAGACGATGCTCACGGTACGTCTTGCGCAGCGCAACGGCTACACCTGTGTCATGAGCCACCGCTCAGGCGAGAGTGAAGATGCATTCATCGCCGATTTCGCAGTGGCACTGAACTGCGGCGAGATCAAAACTGGTTCGACTGCACGTGGCGAACGTACAGCAAAATACAACCGCCTTCTTGAGATCGAGAACGAAGTCGTATACGGCGAATACCTCGGCGCCTCACTTTTCAACTAACCTGCAGCAGAACTTTTTCTGCTGCCTAAGCCGATGAAGGCCCTTCCCTGATGCATAAAAATGATGAACTTTTTCATGATATCGAAACTTCACAAAGCCTGAGCGAACGCTATCTTGGCCTCTCCTGGCCAAAGTTCATCACGGCAGTCATAGTGGTGCTCGGGCTGGGGATCTACATCGGTATTCTTCTTTTCGGCGACAACTCGCTGGAAGTTCTCCTTGAGCTCGAAGAGTACGAGACCTACCTCAAAGAAGATATCGCACATCTCAAATCAGAGAATGCCGCCTTGCAAAAAGAGTATTTCGAATTGAAAGAACTCGATGCAGACAGTAACATAAAGTAGTCTGGTATAATAGTGATGAATTTTTGAAAAAGGGTAGATGTGTCCAAGGTCCTGTTTGTATTCTCTCTTTTATCTGCACTGCTCCTGGCACGTGAAAACCCTTTCTTCCCTGCTACAGGCATAGAAGAACTTCCCGTAACGGCTAATATCACCGAAAAGAACCCGCCGCTTAAGCGCGCTGCCGTCACGCTTCCCGACAGTGCCAGAGTACTTCAGGACGTTACCCTCAGCTATAAAAACCTTGACGGCTCCATCGCGACCAAGACCATCACCGTCGAGCAGAGCATCGACTGGCACCTGCCTCTTTTTATCTCACAGGCATATACACAGAGCGAACAGGCCGTCCCTGAAGTCAAAAAAAGTGCCCCCAAGCCAGAGACGGTTGCCGACTTCGGTTTTATCCGCTTTGAAAAAGAGGGCAACCTTTTCCACGTTATTACCAAAGACCCCATGCTGCGCAATTTCAAGATGACCAGCCCGCACCGCATTGTCATCGATTTTGAAAGCGGCAAGAGCATTCGCAGCAAGACGGCCCTGCTTAAGAGCAGACCGTATGAAAAGGTCCGCATCGGTAACCACGATGGCTACTACCGTGTCGTCATCGAGCTCGACGGTCAATACCGTTCTACCATCACTCCCACGACGGCAGGTATATCCATAGAGTGCCGATAAGATGAGCCGTTACTCCCCGTTTGACAACAGACTCTTTGTCGCGCTCTGGTTCATCATCTATTTTTCTACCCTTATCTGGTCGTTTATAGACCCTAAAGACTATACCATCTGGGCACTGGAGACCGCCCCGGCGATTGTCGTTCTGATCATTCTGTTTGCAACCTATAAAGATTTTCCCCTCACCCCCCTGCTCTACTGGCTGATGCTGCTTTTCGGGGTCATTCTGATGATCGGCGGCCACTACACCTACTCGGAAGTCCCCTTTTTCGATACGATCGGCGACTATTTCGGCTGGGAGCGCAACAACTATGACAAACTGGGCCATTTCGGGCAGGGATTTGTACCGGCTTTGATCATGCGTGAGCTCTTTTTACGTTTTCATGTGATCAAGAAAAGAAGCTGGATGAACTTCATCATCATCGCGATCGCTTTTGCCTTCAGCGCCGCATACGAACTCATAGAGTGGTGGGTCGCCATTGTCGATGAGAGCGCGGCCGAAGCGTTCCTTGGAATGCAGGGGGATGTCTGGGATGCCCAGTCGGATATGTTCTTTGCCCTCATTGGCGCTACGGCGGCACTTTTGCTGCTCGAAAGATACCATGACAAGCAGCTCAGACGTTTCAAATAAGTTCCGGCCGTCACACAAAACTCTCCCTGCCGCACAAAAATTTCACCCGTTTAACATTATTAAATCTCTCTGTGATACAATAACGCATCTATAAGGAGAAATTATGTCTGAAGTCTATCAACTAGCCATCATCGGTGCCGGTCCTGCTGGCATTGCAACGGCTATCGAGAGCTATGTTCTCGGGATGCGCAATATTGTTTTGCTGGAAAAGGATGTCAACCACAACGCCACTATCCGCAAATACTATAAAGACAATAAACGCGTCGACAAAGACTGGAAAGGCCAGAAGGTAGAACTCGACGGGACGATCTATTTTGTAGACGGTACAAAAGAGAGTACGCTCGATTTCTTCGACCAGCTGCTCGATAACGAAGTGCTCGAACTGCGCACGCACACCGAAGTGCAGAAGATCGTTAAACACGACGACCATTTTGAGGTCTTTATTGGCGGCGGGAGCGTCAAGGCGACCAACGTCGTCGTTACCATCGGGCGCATGGGCAAACCGAATAAACCCTCCTACAAGATCCCCCCTTCCATCAAAGCAAAGGTCAACTTCACCCTCGATGACTGCAGCGGGGACGAGAAGATAATGGTCGTCGGCGGCGGGGACTCCGCTATCGAATACGCCGTCGATCTCAGCGAAAAGAACGATGTCGCCCTCTGCTACCGCCGCGACAGCTTCGGGCGCGCCAATCCGACAAACCAGAATGATATTGCACACGCCCTCGAAAGCGGAAAAGTACGCCCGCTTCTCAACACCAATATCGAGAGCCTCGATAACGACCATGGCCGCGTACAGGTCAATTTCGAAGGGGGCAGCTGTGAGAGTTTCGACCGGGTCATCTATGCCATCGGCGGTACTACCCCGAGCAGCTTCCTCCAAAGCAGCGGTATTCAGGAGCTTGAGGGAAAACCGGTCCATGACGAGCACTACCAGTCCAACGTCCCGGGTCTCTATGTCGCCGGAGACATTACCCAGGAGTCGGGAGGCTCCATCGCTTTGGGTCTCAACCACGGTTTTGCCATCGCCAACCACATCATCTCTTTGCAAAAATAGTCCCTATTAAGTCAAATTGTTTTATACTTCCGTTAACTAAAACAATTTGATGGACCCCTCTGATGGATTACTTCGCCAAACGTATCATTCCCTGCCTTGATGTCAAAGACGGCCGCGTCGTAAAGGGCGTTAACTTTGTCGGTCTCAAAGATGCCGGCGATCCCGTAGAAGTAGCCAAACGCTATAACGAAGAGGGTGCCGACGAGATCACCTTCCTCGATATCGGGGCTTCGCACGAAGGGCGCGATACCATCGTCGATATCGTCGAAAAAGTCGCCAAAGAGGTCTTTATCCCCCTTACGGTCGGCGGCGGTATCCGAAAACTCGAAGATATCTACAAACTGCTCAATGTCGGCTGCGACAAAGTCAGCGTCAACTCCGCAGCGATCAAACGCCCCGAGCTCATAGACGAGGGGGCGAAACGTTTCGGTTCACAATGCATCGTCGTTGCCATCGATGTCAAACGCACAGGCGATCAGTACAACGTCTACCTTAACGGCGGGCGCGTCGATACGGGTATTGACGCTGTCGAATGGGCAAAAGAGGCCGTGGAGCGCGGTGCGGGTGAGATCCTGCTCACCTCCATGGATGCTGACGGCACCAAAGCGGGCTTCGACCTTCCGATCACCGAGCAGATCAGCTCGCTGGTCAACGTCCCCATCATCGCCAGCGGGGGTGCGGGAACGATGGAGCATATCAAAGAGGCGTTCGAGCACGGTGCCGATGCGGCGCTTGCAGCAAGTATCTTCCACTACAAAGAGATCGACATCATGGATCTCAAGCACTACCTGCATGACAACGGGATACCCGTCCGATTATGATTATCTGCGCCGGAAACAACGAACATTTTGATTTTGCCCACCCTATGGGCGTAGGGCTGGTCGAGATGGCGATGAACCTCACCCGCCTCTGCCTCTTCGACAAGCCGGAGTTCCTGCTTTTTGTCGGCACGGCGGGCAGTTACGGTCATCACGACCTGCTCGACATCGTAGAATCAAAGACAGCTTCAAACATCGAACTCGCTTTTCTGCAGAAAAAAGCCTATACGCCGCTGGACAATGTCGTCTCGGCTCAGACCGAAGAGAAGCGCGATGTCATCGTCAACAGTTCCAACTACATCACTACCGACATGGAGCTGGCGCAGCAGTTCCTGCCGCTGGGCATCGGTATCGAGAATATGGAGTTTTTCTCCTTCTTGCGTATCGCCCAGGAGTTCGATATCCCGGCCGGCGGTGTCTTCTGTGTCACCAACTACTGTGACGAGAATGCCCACCGCGATTTTGTCGCCAACCACGAAGCGGCCAAAGAGAAGCTGACCGAACATGTCCAAAGACGTATCGCGGAGCTGACGCGTGCCTAAACCGACCATTCTCGATTTCACCAAAGAGGAGCTCGCCAAGCTCATCAAACCCGCTTTCCGTGCCAAGCAGATCTTCGGATGGATCTACCACAACTACGTCGACAGTTTCGAAGAGATGCAGAACATCCCCAAGGCGATGCGCAGCGAGCTTGCGGAGAAGTACACACTGATGCCGCTAAAGATACTGCGCAAAGAGGAGGCGGCTGACGGTACCATCAAGTACCTCTTCGAGCTCAGTGACGGCAAAACCGTCGAGACGGTCCTGCTGAAGATGAAAGAGGAAGAGCTCGATGAGAACGGGGAGCTTGTGCACCACGCCAAATACACCGTCTGCGTCTCTACGCAGGTAGGGTGCAAAGTGGGCTGTTCGTTCTGCCTCACCGCCAAAGGGGGCTTTACACGCGACCTTACAGCAGGCGAGATCGTTGCGCAGGTGCTCGCACTCAAAAAAGATAACGATATCGCTTCCCACCGCCGCCTTAACATCGTCTACATGGGCATGGGCGAACCGCTGGACAACCTTGACAATCTCGCCAAGGCGATCACGATCTTTAAAGACGAAGAGGGGATGAGCATCTCGGGCAAACGCCAGACCGTCTCCACAAGCGGTCTCAGCAGCAAGATCGACAAACTGGGAGAGATGGACCTCGGCGTGCATATCGCCATCTCACTGCACGCTGTCGATGACGAGCTTCGCAGCGAGCTTATCCCGATGAACAAAGCCTACAACATCGCCTCCATCATCGAAGCGGTCAAACGCTTTCCCATCGATACGCGCAAACGGGTGATGTTCGAGTACCTCGTCATCAAAAACCGCAACGATGACATCGCTTCGGCCAAAAAGCTGGTCAAGCTTCTTCACGGCATCAAGGCCAAGGTCAACCTGATCTACTTCAATCCCTATCCGGGAACGACCTACGAACGCCCTTCACGCGAGGATATGGTCAACTTTCAGGAGTACCTGGTCAAACACGGCCTGCTCTGCACCATCCGCGACTCCAAAGGGATCGATATCAGTGCCGCGTGCGGCCAACTCAAAGAAAAAACCGAACAGGAGAAATAAGATGGGTCCAGTAGAGTATGCGCAAATAGCCTTTTTGATCGGTGTCGTCATTGTCGGTATCGGCGGTTTTATCTGGGCATTTTTAAAAAAAGACGATTAAGAGCACCCCTAAACGCCTCTGTACGCTCCAGGCGTGCACCAACTCCCTTTTCAACTCCATCTCTTCTCTATAAGCCTCTGGCGCTATCTAATGCTATATGCGTTACAATATATGTAAGAAAACCAATATAAGAAGGTTACCTATGGCTGAAAAAAAAGTAAAAACAAACTCTGACCGTATTCTGCGTATCTATGAGATGTGCCAGGAACATTTTGGGAACGTGCGCTTTGTCGGTGTAAAATTTCACGGAAAGATCGGCTGGATCGCTAAAGTGCAGCTGGAAGACAATGATGATTTCGGAAACCTGACGGCTGACGGCGATGATGCTACAGATGCGTTGCGTAATCTGAAAAATCGTGTGAAGAAGATAATCAAGCGGTATAACACGGTATAAAGAGGTAAAACGGCCAACACTCCAGGGAGGCCGTTTATAAATGCTATCTTAACACAAATTGCTTATACCAACCCTAGAAACATTTCCTACTCGAATCATTAAACATAGAGCCTTCATTCTCTGCTCAAACAACACGGAAAAACACTTTTCAATTTCAAATCTTCTTTGCTTTTTCTCTTAATGTAATTTTATCTGTAAATTTTCTTTTAAATTTACACCTCAGTGTGTAGTTTTCACACTGTGCTCTAACCTGTGAATTTTTTTCACCTCTTTTCGCGATTTTCTTTTAAATTCTTTTCATATTTCAGAATTCTTTTATCTAAAAACAGCCTTAATATCAAAAAAGTATCAACCCCCGTAAGCCCCTGTTTTAGGGGCTTTCAGCCATTAATAGTCCTGATTTATCCGTAATATAATGTCACCGTATAAGCCTGCGTGTAAAGTTTTTCACATTGGTCTCAATTTATCGAATCTTTTCTCTGCCCGGATGCATGTAACGGTTGCGTAACACTCCGGTATTGAAGCTGTAATAAACATTATTTACACTTCTTTCATTGTTAACTGTTAGGAGTGACCATGGTCAGTGTAGAAAATGTTTTAAAAAGTACCTATCCAAAGCTCTTCAGCTTTCCCCCTTTCATATCCAAACCGGCAGTACGTTTTTTCAAGATGCTTTTTCATGAAAGCAGTATTAACGATTTTCTCTCCAGGAACACTTCCTCCGGTCTTCTGTTTATCGATGCGGTACTGGACCATCTCAATATCTCCTATAGAGCAGACAACCGGCAGATCCAGAACATCCCGGCTCTGGGAAAAGTCATCATCATCGCCAACCATCCGCTCGGTGCACTCGATGCACTGGCACTCATCAAACTGGTAAGCTCCGTCCGTCAGGATAAAAAAGTGAAGATCGTCGCCAACCAGCTGCTCTCCCAGTTTGCTCAGCTGGGCGAGCAGATCATTCCCGTAGACAATATGAGCGGCAAACTCTCCAAAGAGAGCCTCAAAAAGATCGAAGAGGCGCTGAAGAACGAAGAGGCCGTTATCTTCTTTCCGGCCGGTGAAGTATCGCGGGCCAATATATACGGCATCCGTGACGGAAAATGGAAAAACGGCTTTATCAAGTTTGCCAAGCGCACGCAGACCCCTGTTCTACCCATCTATATAGATGCAAGGAACAGTACGCTCTTCTACACGGCTTCGATGCTCTACAAACCTCTTGGCGGCATGCTGTTGAGCCATGAGATGTTTACGGCCCGTAACTCGGTCTTTGAGTTCCGTGTTGGCGAGCTCATCGCTTCACAGACCATCAGCGATATGCGTCTTACCTGCAAACAGCATGCGAAACTCTTCCGACGCCACCTCTACCGCGTCGCCAGAAACAAAAAAGGGATCTATGCCACACAACAGTGCATCGCCCACCCGGAGTCGCGTCAGCAGATAAAACATGAGCTCCAGTGTGCAGAGCGTATCGGGACGACCTCGGACAATAAACATATCTACCTCTGCGACTATGAAGCTGCTCCGACACTGCTGAACGAGATAGGACGTCTGCGCGAATATACGTTTAGAAAAGTAGGAGAAGGTACTGGAAGCTATAAAGACACCGACCGTTTCGATGCGTATTATCAGCATCTGGTACTCTGGGATGATGAAGCACTGGAAGTGGTCGGGGCGTACCGCATCGGCGAGTGCAACCGGATCCTCTCATGGTTGGGGCACGAAGGTCTCTACCTCAATCAGCTCTGCGATATTCACGACGGTTATGAGCACTACCTTACCGATGCCATCGAGCTGGGGCGCAGTTTTGTCCAGCCGCGCTACTGGGGTACCCGTGCGCTTGATTATCTTTGGCAGGGGATCGGCGCCTACCTGAGTCACAATCCGCAGATAAAGTACATGACGGGTCCGGTCAGTCTCAGCGGCACCTACCCAAAAGATGCCAAAGATGCACTCGTCTATTTCTATGGGCACTACTTTGGATGTGACGAGAAGCTGCTGGAGCCAAAAGCCTCCTACCGCCTCTCGCAGTTTGCAAAAGAGGAGATGGAAACGCTCTTCATCGGCGACGACTACCAAGAAGACTTCCGCCGCCTCAAAGCATATCTCAGAGCCTTCAATGTCACCGTGCCTACCCTCTATAAACAGTACAGCGAACTCTGCGAAGATGACGGCGTCAGGTTTCTGGATTTCGGTGTGGATGAAGCGTTCAATGATTGTGTAGACGGATTTATACTCGTCGATGTACGCAAGATAAAAGCACTCAAACGCAAACGCTATATGCTTGATACCGTCTGATCATTGCAATGTTTCACATGAAACATATTAGTAACTACACGCAGTGAAATGCGCCTGGATATTGTGAAAATCCCAAACGATATCTCGCGTTGAGCAGAGATGCCGGGGGCATCTCTGTAGCGAGTAACATGGATTAATGGATAGGCTTCATCGCCTCAAAAGCTTCTTTGACAAAGTCAGCCTTTGTCTTGATGACGTAATCGATCCTGTAGTTAAACTCCAGCTGCGAAGCGTGCAGCAGCAATCGTGTCGCCCCGCCCTTTTGCAGACGCTCTTCGGGCGAGATCGCTTTGTCCAGAAAGCGGACGATGTCCTCATCGCTCTGGCCATAAATGGGGTCGCCGACTATGGGGTGTTTCACGTGAAACAGATGCACCCTTATCTGATGCTGTCTTCCCGTATGCGGCTTCGCCTCTACGAGTGTCATATCCAGCTCGGGGAAATACTCCAGCGGCGTAAAGTGTGTTTCAGACGCCTTCCCCTCTTCATGCACCTTCACCACCATACGCACGACAGCACTCTCATCCTCGCGTCGCAATAACGGTGCAGTAACCGTCAGGACATCTTTAAAGTGCCCATGCACTAATGCAAGATAACGTTTCTTGATCTGTCGGTTTTCAAACAGCATCTTGAGATCACGTTCGCTCTCTTTGTTTTTAGCGGCTAACACAAGGCCGCTTGTCTCCTGGTCTATGCGGTGTGTTATGTTAGCATCACGTCCAAACCGGTACTTGATCTCGTCTACTAACGAATAGGGCGTATTGCGGTTTTGCGGATGGATCAACACACCGCTCGGTTTGTCGAAGAGTGCAAAATCGTCGGTTTCAAAAACCGGATCGAGCCCTCGGCTAACCGGTTCGAATACGACAAATTCAAAATCGCCCTCGACCATGGCACGAGGATCCGTCATAGGAGTACCGTCTATAAAGAGTCTGCCTTTTGCAATATAGCGCTGCGCCTCTTTTTGTGTATAGCCCATTTCCTGGATGAGAAAGAGAAACGCTTTTTGCGGTGCAGGTGAAGTGTACTTTTTTAGGAGAAAAGGCATACGGTTTTAAACCCTTTATTAGACATCGTGCGATATCATCTATTACTTTATTTTTATCGAATTTTAGCACAGATGCAGCAGCGCAATGCTTCTGATAGACTAAAAAATTTTTGTAAAGGTCATAGAACATATGGTAGAACGTTACGCACGCGAAGAGATGAGTAAGCACTGGACACAACATGCACGGTATGCTGCATGGCTTGAAGTTGAAAAAGCGGCTGTGAAAGCCTGGAACAAACTGGGTCTTATTCCTGACGAGGATTGTGAAAAGATTGTTAAAAATGCGACATTCTCGGTTGAAAGAATTGAAGAGATCGAAGCCGTTACAAAACATGACCTTATCGCTTTCAATACAAGCGTCTCAGAATCGCTTGGTGACGAGTCAAGATGGTTCCACTACGGGATGACATCTTCGGATGCTGTTGATACCGGTGTAGCTCTGCAGATGAGAGATTCATTGAAGATCGTCATCGACGATGTAAAGATGCTGATGGAGTCCATACGCGAACGTGCGATGGAACACAAGATGACCCTGATGGTCGGACGCTCTCACGGTATCCACGGAGAACCGATTACATTCGGTCTTACGCTGGCGGTATGGTATGACGAGATGGCACGCCATCTTCTCAACCTCGAGCAGACGATGGACGTTATCGCGGTAGGACAGATTTCCGGAGCTATGGGCAACTTTGCACACGCACCGCTTGAACTCGAAGAGTTGGCGATGGCGGAGCTCGGCCTCAAACCAGAACCGTGTTCAAACCAGGTAGTTCACCGCGACAGATATGCCAGACTGGCTACGGCACTGGCACTGCTGGCATCTTCGGTAGAAAAATTTGCGGTACAGGTAAGACACCTGCAAAGAACAGAAGTGTATGAAGCAGAAGAGTTCTTCGCCAAAGGACAGAAAGGCTCCTCAGCCATGCCACACAAGCGCAACCCGATCCTGACAGAGAACATCACGGGTCTTGCACGCATGATCCGCGCTTACGCCAACCCAGCTATGGAGAACGTGGCACTCTGGCACGAGCGCGACATCTCACACAGCTCTGCCGAGCGCTTCTGGCTGCCGGACGCGTTCATCACGACAGACTTCATGCTTCACCGTATGAACAACGTCATCGCCAACCTCACGGTCTTCCCTGAGAACATGATGAAGAACCTGAACCTCACCGGCGGTCTTGTCTTCAGCCAGCGCGTACTGCTTGAGCTTCCGCTTCAGGGCGTAAGCCGCGAAGACGCCTACAAGATCGTACAGCGTAATGCGATGAAGGTATGGGAAGGTCTGCAGCAGGACAAACCTGTTCTTAACGAGCAGGGAGAGAGCCTCTATCTTCAGTATCTTCTTGAAGATGACGAGTTACGTAACAGTCTGGGCGAAGATAAGATTCGCGAATGTTTCAATTATGATTATTACACGAAAAATGTGGATAAAATATTTGCACGAGTTTTCAAATAATTATCACATAAACAAATAACGTAGTTAGATGGGCCCGTCTCATCTGACATGTGTCATACAGATTTAGTTTCAAGGATGCGAAATGATCACTATCATCAAACGTAACGGGCGCCGCGAGCCGCTCGACATTGCCAAAATTCAGAAGTATACGGCCGCTGCGGTCAAAGGCCTGGCCAACGTCAGCCAGAGTGAACTGGAAGTCGATGCACAGATCCAGTTCCGTGACGGTACCACCTCACGCGAGATCCAGCAGACCCTCATCAAGACAGCGGTAGACAAGATCGACATCGATGCCCCCAACTGGACATTCGTCGCATCACGTCTCTTCCTCTACGACCTCTACCACCGTGTCAACGGTTTTACCGGTTACTGCTCGCTGGAGAAATATTTTGAACGCGGCGAGGCTGAAGGGCGCATCCTGCTTGGCCTTCGTGACCGCTACGACCTCGAGGAGCTTGACAAGTACATCGAGCCTGAACGCGACCTGCAGTTCAACTACCTTGGCGTTAAGACGCTGTATGACCGCTACCTGATCAAAGACAGAAACGGCGACCCGATCGAGCTGCCGCAGCACATGTTCATGGCGATCGCGATGTTCCTTGCGCAGAACGAAGAGGACTGCATGGGGTGGGCGAAGAAGTTCTACGACATGGTCTCCAAGTTCGAAGTCATGCTCGCCACACCGACACTCTCCAATGCACGTACGCCGCGCCACCAGCTCAGCTCATGCTACATCGGTTCCACGCCGGATAACATCGAAGGTATCTTCGACGGCTACAAAGAGATGGCACTGCTGAGTAAGTTCGGCGGCGGTATCGGCTGGGACTGGACGGGTGTTCGCGCCATGGGTTCATTCATCGACAACCACAAAAACGCTGCGGGCGGTACGGTACCGTTTTTAAAGATAACAAACGACATCGCTATTGCGGTTGACCAGCTCGGTACGCGCAAAGGCGCCATCGCGGTCTACCTCGAGCCGTGGCACATGGATATCAACGACTTCCTCGACCTTAAGAAGAACTCGGGCGAAGAGCGCCGCCGTGCGCACGACCTCTTCCCTGCACTCTGGATCAACGATATCTTCATGAAACGTGTTGCAGAAGACGGCATCTGGACGATGTTCGACCCGTTTGAGGCGAAAGAGCTTTCGAACCTGCACGGCGAAGCGTTTGAAAAACGTTATATCGAGCTTGAGCAAGATGCGAGCATTACGAAAGATCACACCAAAGCCAAAGACCTCTGGCGCAAGATCCTCACCAGCTACTTCGAGTCTGGCAGCCCGTTCCTCTGTTTCAAGGACAACGCTAACAAAGCTAACCCGAACGATCACTACGGTGTCATCCGAAGCTCCAACCTCTGTACGGAGATCTTCCAGAACACGACGCCTAACCACTATAAGACCAAACTCAAATTCGAAGAGGGTGACTTCCTCACGTTCGAAGAGGATGAGATGGTCACCGTCGACAGCGGTATAACCAAACCGGCGAAGAAAGTCACGGCGCTCGACTCCATCAACGGGCGTCAGATCTACATCGTCGAGAAAGAGAAAGTAGACGGGGCAACGGCTGTTTGTAACCTCGCATCGGTAAACCTCTCGCGTGTCAACACCAAAGAGGATATCGACCGTATCGTGCCTATCGCAGTACGTGCACTCGACAACGTCATCGACCTGAACTTCTACCCGCTTGAAAAAGTAAAGCGCACTAACATGAAAAGCCGCTCCATCGGTCTGGGTGTTATGGGTGAAGCGCAGATGCTTGCCGAATGCGGTATCCACTGGGGCAGCCAGGAGCACTTCGACAAAGTGGACGAAGTCATGGAAGCGGTGAGCTATAACGCCATCAAAGCCTCTTCCGACCTTGCGACGGAAAAAGGCTCATACCCGGAATTCGAAGGTTCAAAATGGAGCCGCGGTATTATGCCGATGGACCACGCAAACGCGGACGTCGTCAACCTTGTCGACCGCGGCGGCCTCTTCGCTTCGGCATACGAGTGGGATGACCTTCGTGAAACAGTCAAAAAGCAGGGAATGCGTAACGGCTACCTGATGGCGATCGCACCGACAAGTTCCATCTCTATCCTTACGGGTACCACACAGGCGATCGAGCCGGTCTACAAGCGCAAGTGGTTCGAAGAGAACCTCTCGGGCCTTATCCCGGTCGTCGTACCGAAACTCGATCCGGATACCTGGGCGTACTATACGCCGGCATACGACCTTGACCAGCGCATCCTCATCAAAGCGGCTTCTATCCGCCAGAAGTGGATCGACCAGGGGCAGAGCCTCAACATCTTTATCACCCTCGATAAAGCGAGCGGCAAGTACCTGAACGAGATCTATATGCTCGCATGGAAACTGGGCCTGAAATCGACCTACTACCTGCGCAGCCAGTCACCGGAAGCAAGCGGTGACGTCGAGGACCGCTCTATGGAGTGTGTGGGCTGTCAATAAGATGAAGCCCCTCTCTTCTGCCTCGGCCTCTACCCTGCTCGAACGCATCGACTTCGCCAAAGACGGCGAACTGCGTTCGGTCACGATGAACTCCCCTACTACCTTCTCGCTCCGCCTCTCCGTACAGGATGGCTCGCGCGGTTATGACTGGATCGATATTATCTTTGAAGTAAGCGGTGTCAGCGATGCACGCCTGCTTGAGGATACGCAGCTGAAGATGGTCGACATGAGCGACGGTGTGAGTATCGTTATTGAGAACGGCGCTGCAGCGCTGGGCATCGGCAGCTACGAGACCCTTGAGAACATAACAAACGCACCGTTATACCTCTGCGGCAGTGCCGTCAAGTATGAAGAGGCCCCCTTCTCCGCTTCATAACCTTTTCACTTTTTTCCGGCAAAAGCTTCTGCTTCACTCTGTTACCTTTTAGCAACATAACTTCGATAAACTGAACGATAATAATATTTCAAGAGTCT
>JBFEWT010000019.1:0-26167 GCA_041546225.1 Sulfurimonadaceae bacterium | reverse complement strand
GACCCCGAGTACATGCAGAACATCGAGACTTCCGACAGCTACCGCATCGAGAAGATGCTCCAGCTTTTCCTGCAAACGGGCATGACACCGACACAGTGGTTCACCGCCAATCCTCCGCAGCCCATTATCGAAGAGATTCCCCTCTTCGAGATCGACGTGGAGCGCAGCGTATTGCGCGAGCGCATAGCCCTGCGTACGCAGAAGATGCTAGAGGGCGGCCTCATCGACGAAGTGGCAGGTCTTGAACAGAAGTACGGAAGAAGCCCCAACAGTATGAAAGCGATAGGTATCGTGGAAGTGCTGGAGTACCTCGACGGACGGGTAAGCAAAGAGGAGATGAAAGAGCGCATCACCACCCACACCGCGCAGCTCGCCAAACGGCAGCAGACCTTTAACCGCGGTCAGTTTGAGAAGAGAGAGGCACTTTCAGTTGAAGGGATCTATGAGGTAGGGAAAAAGCTTCTCTGTCCTTAGTTTAACAGTGCAAGCGCGTCGGCGGCAAGTTTGCCCCATGCCGATTCGGCGTCCGCCTCTTTGCTCTGCTCAAAGGCTGTTTTGGCGGCGTCCATCTTCTTCGCTTTTTGCAGGAGTGCACCCATGAGGTACTTCTGGCGCGCACGCTTTTCGGTGGTGAGTTCGCGGGCATCGAGGCTCGTAAGCACTTTCAGCGCTTTTGCTTCTTTGTTCAGTTTGACCAGCGCGTCATAGAGGGTGAACTCTATGTATGGGCTCTGCGTGTAGCTCTTGCTTTTTTCCTGAAGCGTCATCACCTTGCTGGCATAGTTCTCGATGAGCAGCTCATCTTTTTCACGCTGGCCCAGCGTGACCATCTGGGTAAAGCGTTCTACATCCGCGTGTGCTACGCCGAATGCCGTTTCAATGCGCTTTATGGCGGTTATCATCTCTTCGCTGTTACCCAGACGCTGATGGGCATCGTAGGCGATACGGTAGATGTTGTCGTAACGCTTCGTCTCTTCAATCCCGATAAGGGCGATCAGCTCTTTTGCCGCATCGATGACGTTCGTGTAGTTGCCCGTCGCGAAATCCGTCTCAATATAGCGGTAAAGCCATTTCATACGCTCACCCATCTCTTTGGACGTGATGTACGGCGAAGCGACCTTTTTCGCCAGCGTATAGTTGCCTACCTGCAAGGCGCACTCATAAAGTTCATCATCTTTCTCTGCGCTCAGCGTGACATTATAGGTGTTCGAAAGCGCGATGACGTTTGAACACGCCTTCTCTTCAAGAGAACGCTCCATCAGTTTAAGTGCCGCGTTATCCAGCACTGTATTAACTTCGGGGTATGTTATTTCATCGAGCAGTGCCAGTGTATCGTTCATATCCAGAACGTCCCGGTACTGCCCGGACTCGTAAAGCAGTTCCGCTTTTTTGTAGATCGCCTTATCGCCGATCGAGTCGCCGCCGTAACGCTCGATCAAGCTGTCGTACTCCGCCAGCCGTGTAGTGACATTCTGATCCGTGTCTTCAAAGAAAAGTGCATCTTTGCTCATCTGCACCTCTTCGATGTAATCACCTGCAAGATAATCTTTCAGGTAGTGGTTTAGTACCGCGAGCGCCTCGTCCTTCAGCTCTGTCTCTGCCAGCCAGACACCCTGGTTTTTCAGCATCTCTTCGTACTTTTCGCTGCGCGGGACAAGTCCCTCAAGTATAGCGCCCGCTATTTTGCCCACAGGAAGCTTTCTGCCCCTTTCGGCAAAGGTCATGGCGAGTGTTTCGGATTCGGCTGTATGTTCGGCGAAATAGGCGGCATTGCCCTTGAGAACTTTGTCGACATACTGTTCGGCCTTCTCCATCTTTCCATGCTCGGCATAGTAGCGTGCCATTTTAAAGGCTGCCTCCGAGGCTATTGCGACATCGGTTGTCTGCAGATACGCCTTTTCGTAAAACTGCAGCGCTTTCTTGGCGTTTCCGGAAGACTCCATCAGTTCCGCTTTGTAGATCAGCCCCAGTTGCGCAAAGCGGTTGCTCTTATGCTCGCTGAAGAGGCGTTCGAAAAAGTAATCCGAATCGCCGGTCTGGCCTATGCGTCCGTATGCGTGGGCAGTATAGGCCAGTACTTCGGGCATACTCTCATCATACGAATAGAGACGGATAAACTTCTTGGCGCTCTCTATCGTATTTTCGGCTTCATCCAGATGAAACGAGCAGCGGATCTGATAGAGCAGCAGTTCGCTGTTGAAGACGTTCCCTTTGCCATTCTCAAGCGCCTGGTTTACCAGTTCCAGGGTCTCGGCGTAGTTACCGGACTTATAGAGGCGTTTAATGGCGATGTAATCGGTCACATCCTGTACCCGTGAAAGGTGTACCGGGTTGCCTTTAACATCAAGCCCCCCGACGAACGGCGTGGAATCGCGCGGCAGTGTGATCGGAAGGTTTATCCCCTGCGGCGGCGTAGCGTCCTCTTTAAAGAGCGGAAGCGTCTCCCTGTACCCAAGGACCATCCAGTGTTTGCTCATCTTTACACGGGAGTTGAAGAGTGTCTCATCCTGCGCAAGTTCGAAAATCATGGGATAGAGCTTCAGTTTCGCCAACGGTTTGATGATGATGAAGTAGGTGTCTCCGCGCGTCTGTGAAGTTATGGTAAAAAAGCTGTTTTGGAGCGGCTGCAGTTCATTGCTCGGACGGCGTTTGAAAGCACAGATGAGTTCGGTGGTCTGGTCAAAATCGTTTTTTTGCGCTTCGCAGAGAAAAGGGGTGGTGTCTTTGAGATGGATGGTGGAGAAGTTTTGCTGTTCCTCCTTGCCGGTTTGAACACTCAGTTCAAGGGCAAAAAGAGGGAGTGTGAAGAGAAGGAGTATCCACTTGAACAACGGCCTCTCCTCCTTTCACATACCACTGCACTTTGTGCAGCAGTGATTAATACCCGCTATTATACACGAAAGCGGAGATAAGTTCCAAGAGCGGGTTAACGGCTACAAACGCGAAGATCGTTGCGACCGCCGCGAAGCCGATAATGGTCTTGAGCGAAAGCGAAGCATTCACCATGTAGACCTTGCCGTCGAGTACCGGTTCTTTCATGAACATGTAAACGATCAGTTTCACATAGTAGTAACCCGCGATTGCAGAGTTAAGTGCCATGATGAGCGCAAGTACCGTGTAGCCGGCGCTTACCGCAGAACCGATAAGGTAGAGTTTACCCCAGAAGAGTGCGAACGGCGGGATACCCGCAAGGCTCAGCATGAACAGACCCATCATGAGCGCTGCCATCGGCGACGTCTTGACCATACCCGAGAACTTCTCGAACGGATGGTCTGAACTCTGACCTGCAGGCAGGTTTTTCTGGCGGCTTACCCATAGCATGGTAAACGCACCAAGGTTGGTGAAGCTGAACAGTACCCAGTAGAGGAAGAGACCCGTATTGGCCTGTGTCGTACCGATAAGGATAGCAGCCATAACGAAACCGGCGTGCGAGATCGAGCTGTATGCCAGCATACGCTTGACATCGGTCTGTACCAGTGCCCAGATGTTCGCCGCTGTCATCGTGATGACGACACCGATATACAAGATCACTTCAAGCCATACGATCTCCGCATGGATAAGGAACTCAAACAGACGCATCGCGACAACGAATGCCGCGATCTTAGGTACGATGGACATATAGCCCGCGAGTGCTGCAGATGAACCCTCGTAAACGTCCGGCGTCCATGTATGGAACGGAACCATAGAGAGTTTGAAACCGAACGATGCCAGCATGAAGACCACACCGACAAGGATATAACCGATGTTGCTGTAGCCGTCCGCCGCCATGATCTCTGCGATCTGGTTCAGTTCGACCGAGCCTGTGACCGCGTAGAAGACCATTGCACCGAACGAGTAGAAACCGGCTGCAAGCGCACCCATCGTAAAGTACTTGACTGCCGCTTCAAACGACTTGCTGCGGTTGTGCAGCGCGATAAGCGTATAGAGCGCCAGTGACGCCGTCTCAAGACCGACAAAGATCAGGATCAGGTTGTCTGTGGCAACCATGAACTGGAAGCCTGCGATCATAAACAGGAACAGGGCGAAGAACTCAGGATATGAGAACTCGTGGAAACGCTTGGAAGTCAATGCCAACGGTATGAAGAGCATTGACGCACCGACGATGATGAGCTGCGAAAGGATCGCGATCCCGTCCATCAGCATAACATCGAAGAATCCGAGCATCGTGCCGTTTTGCGAGAAGACACCCGCGAAATCGATCAGGCTGCCAAGGTCAAGCAGCAGGAAAAGAAGACTGATCATGACATAAAGGGACTTGTTCAATCCCTCTTTAACCATGTCGATCGTCAAAATTGTCAATGCACCGGCAATAGCGATTAGCATCGGTGCCAGGGTCACAAGGTTCAGTGACTCCAGTGATACGTTAACTGGTTCTAACATTATTTTGCCTCCTCTGCAATGACGAGTTTATCCATAAGATTAGGGATACGCTCTTTTGCTTCTTCAGTGATCGCTTTGTCATGCATCAGCTGGATGACAGACTCGACACTGTTGTTGATCGGCTCAAGAACCGGTTTCGGGTAAACACCCAGCCAGACAGCGATGATGGTCAACGGTACAAGTGCATAAAGCTCTTTTTTGTTGACATCAGGCAGGTTCTCATTCTTCTCATTCGTGACTTTTCCGAAGAAGGTCTTTTTGAATGCGGCAAGCATATAGATAGCACCGACGATGATCGCCGTACCGGCGAGCAGTGTCATCATGTGCGACTGCTTGTAGAAACCGAGAAGGCTGAGGAACTCACCGACGAAGTTGATCGTCAGCGGCAGACCTACCGAAGCCATTACCATGATGCCGAAGATCGTCGCGTAACGCGGCATAACCGACGCCAAACCGCCGAATTCGGTCATAAGCTTTGTATGGCGGCGGTCATAGATGACCCCGACAAGCAAGAAGAGCGCACCCGAGACAACACCGTGTGCGATCATCAGGAAGACAGAACCCGTAACACCTTCGACGTTAAGAGCGAAGATACCGAGGATAATAACACCCATGTGCGAGATCGAGCTGTACGCGACGACCTGCTTGATATCCTCTTGCGCATAAGCGACCATCGCCGTATAGACGATCATGATGATCGCAAGGATAGCGATCGGGAACATGAAGAAGACCGATGCATCCGGGAACATTGGCAGTGAGAAACGTACAAATGCGTATGTACCCATCTTCAGCAGGATCGCGGCAAGGATGACCGAACCGATGGTCGGTGCCTGACCGTGAGCATACGGAAGCCACGTATGGAACGGGAACATCGGCACCTTGATGGCGAAACCGATGAAGAACGCCGCAAAGAGCCAAAGCTGGAAGTTCTCAGGCAGGATCAGGCGGTACCACTCAAGAATAGAGAAGCTCCACTGACCGGTCGCCTGATAGTAGAAGTACGCCATAAAGAGCATACCGACCAGCATGACGAGTGAACCGGCAAATGTATAGAGGAAGAACTTGACCGACGCGTAGATACGCAGCGGTCCGCCCCATGCACCGATGATATAAAGCATCGGAACAAGAGAGAGTTCCCAGAATACATAGAAGACGATCGCATCGAGTGCAGCGAAGACACCGATCATCGTCATCTCGAGGAAGAGAAGCGTCAGGATCATGTCTTTTACGCGGCGCGTCTCAGTCAGAGAAGCGATACCGATCATCGTAAAGAACGTCGATAGAATGATAATAAAGAGCGAGATTCCGTCAACACCCAGCAGGTAGTTGATACCGAATGCAGGGATCAGCGGCAACGCTTCCATAAACTGCATACCCGACACTGACGCATCGTAGGCATACCACAACCACAGTGAAAGCACGAACTCCACAGCTGCTACTGTAATACCGTAGGCGCGGATGCTATCTTTGTGAACAACAAACCCGAGCATTGCTGCCAATGCCGGGAAGAAAATGAGGATCGTTAAAATGTGATCTAGCATTATTTAAGCTCCTAAACCTGGTAGTACAGACATCATAAACGCTGTAATAACATCCAATTTGGCGTACACCGCTGCAAGAAGCAGCAATGCAATCGTACCGGCGACCATCCATCTAAGCATAGTGGAGAGGTTACCGTTTTGCATACCGCGTGTGTTTTCACCTGTCTTATACAGGGTGTTGGCGATGAAGTCGACCGTCGCATCTACGACTTTCAGGTCGATCTGTTTCCATGCGATACGTGAAAGTTCCATATACGGCTTCGAGATGAAGTCATCGTAAAACTTCGGAATGTAGTACTGGTTAAAGAGTACCTGGTAAGCAAAGCCCTTCTCAACTTTCGGATCGAAGCCATCTTTGTTATCCGCGTATTTCTTGTATGCATAAGCGATCGCCGCACCGACAAGAAGCTGCGTACCGATGACCATGATCCAGAATACAACAGGACTGTGGACATGGTATTCCGTTGCAGGAAGCACCTGAGTAACCATATCGAAGTATGCACCCTTGAAAACAAAGCCTGCGATAACCGCAAGGATAGCCAGCGGGCTCATTGCGATCAGCATATACTTGTACGCTTCATGCGGGTGGAAGCCGAATACTTTGTAACGCTCTTCGCCGTGGAAGATAAGCGCGACGAGACGGAACGAATAGAATGCCGTCAACATCGCTGTTACAAGCAGAACCGTATAGAGGAAGTAGTGATGTTCAACAAACGCGACTTCCAAGATCAGGTCTTTCGAGAAGAAACCTGCCAGCGGGAAGATACCCGCAAGTGCGACCGATGCCAGTGTCATCATGATGAAGGTACCCTTCATCGTTTTTCTAAGACCACCCATCTTGAACGGATCGAGCTCGTCGCTCATCGCGTGCATGACGTTACCTGCACCCAGGAAGAGCAGCGCTTTGAAGAATGCGTGTGCCATAAGGTGGAACAGTGCGACCCAGTAAGCGCCAAGACCTGCAGCAACGAACATGTAGCCCAGCTGAGAAAGTGTCGAGTAGGCGATAATACGTTTCATGTCGCGGTTGACAAGCGCCATAGACGCTGCGAACATCGCAACGAACGCACCCAGACACGCGATAAAGTAACCCACTTCCGGGATCATGTCGTAAAGCGGGTTTGCACGTACGACAAGGTAGACACCCGCAGTAACCATGGTAGCCGCGTGGATGAGTGCCGATACCGGAGTAGGACCTTCCATCGCATCCGCAAGCCATGTATGCAGCGGGAACTGTGCCGATTTACCCATTGCACCGATGAAGAGGAAGATACCCATCATTACCAGTACCGAGTTGTCAAGATAAGGGACTTCTGCAAAGAACTTGTCATACTGCAGTGAACCGACGTTCCAGTAAACCAGGAAGATACCGATAAGCATCGCAAGGTCGGCGATACGGTTCATGATGAACGCTTCGTTCGCCGCCCATGTAGCCGATTCTCTTTCGTACCAGAAACCGATCAGTGCCCATGAACACAGACCAACGCCTTCCCAACCGATAAAGAGGCCGGCGAAGTTGTCGCTCATGACCAGTACCATCATCGAGAAAACGAATGCAGAGAGCCATGCAAAGAAGCGGTTAAAGCTCTTGTCGTGATCCATGTAACCGATCGAGTAGACGTGAACGATCGTAGATACGACCGTTACGACCATCATCATCGTTACCGATACCTGGTCAACGATAAAGCCGTACGGGATGTAAAGATCACCCGTCGCCATCCATGTCATCATCTCGACATGGATCGGCTCGCCGCCGCTTAGGATGTGAACAAGAAGGATCGTACTCGCGACGAATGAAGCGAAGAGCAGACCCGATGTTACAACACCCGTCCAGAGTGTTTTAGGCGTTGCACCGAACAGGGCCGCGAAAAGCGAGCCGACCAGTGGTGCAAAGAGCGCTATATATAAATACATTTCCATTAGCTTATCCTCGCATCGTTGTCATCATATCAAGGTCGATCTTGCCTGTACGTTTAAACCATACAACCAGCAATCCAAGACCTACTGCCACTTCAGATGCCGCAATGGCGATAACGAAGAAAGCAAACATCTGACCCGTAAGGTCACCGTAATAGTGCGAGATCGCCGCGAAAGCGATGTTGACCGAGTTAAGCAGGATCTCCGTTGCGAAGAAAAGCATCAGAAGATTTTTACGGCGCATAACACCGATCAGGCCGATAGCGAACAGCACTGTCGAAAGGATAAGGTAGTGTTGAAGGGTGATTTCCATCATGACTCTGCCTTTTCATTGGATTCTTGCATAAGTGCGATCTCTTCGTCTTTCATAAGCGTCAGCGACTTATCCATTTTCTTGCCCGCAAGGACGATACCCGCGATCATAGCCACAAGCAGCATGACCGCCGCGACTTCGAACGGTACAAGGTATTTTGTAAAGAGGACCATACCGATAGCCTGGGAGTTGCCCACACCCTCTTCGATAGGATAGATCGCCGTGATATTGTCGGAGATGATAGGCGCTACAAAGATAACGACAACCAGTACGGCTGAGATAGTCGCCATACCTACAACAAGCGGTGTAGAGACTTTCTTCTCGACCAGGTCACGTGTCGTATCGAAGAACATCATACCGAAGGCATAAAGCGCCATGACCGCACCCGAGTAGACAACGATCTGCACCGCGCCCAGGAAATCCGCGCCCAGAATGAAAAAGAACGCCGAAATAAAGATCATACCTGCAGCAAGCGCAGAGAGTGCATAAAGAGCCTGCTGCGTCAATACTGTGATACTAAACATTACCACTGTCAAAATGGCAAATAAGTAGAAAGCGATTGCTTCAAACATTCATAGCTCCTTAATAGGCCAGAGGCGTCTTCTTGACGCGCTCGCCCTCATGTGGGGTAATAGCACCGAAGCCAGGGAACTCTTCTTGTTCTTTGGCTTTGAGCATATCCAACGGTGTTAGCATGTCGTCTTTCATAACGAAATGCGCGCGCTGCTCGGAAGCATTCTCATAACGCGGACCATGTACGATCGCCAGTTCCGGGCACACTTCCGCACAGTAGCCGCAGAAGATACAGCGGCCAAGGTTGATACTGTACTCCGTGACTTCCTTACGGCTGTTCTCATCGATCTTTGTGTCCATGCGGATACAGTCTGAGATACAGATCTTTTCACAAAGACCACAGCCGATACAGCGCTCATAGCCTGATTCCCAAAGGCGAAGCAGCTTATGGACCGCACGGTAACGAGGACCGATAGGCAGCTTCTCTTTCGGATACTGTACCGTATGGATGTCAAACTTGAACATCTCGCGCAATACAACCCACAGGCCGACGAAGAGTTCGCCTTTGAAGGTACGTTTGGCAACACGCATAAAACGTCCCCACGGTGTGGTCGGATAATCCTCGATATCAACGTAGTAATACGCTGAATCTTCTGTTACATTTCTGTCTTTAAATTGTTCAAAACTCATCATCAACCCTTAAAACATCATCACGATGCCGGTAATCACAATGTTGATTACGGCTATCGGCATCAATACTTTCCAACACAGCCACATCAACTGGTCAGGTCTTACATCCGGCCAAGCAGCACGTGTCCAGAGGAAGAAGAAGAAGAAAAATGCCACTTTGCCCAACAGTCCGAGTGCACTCATGACACTGCCGTCACCAAATCCGCCGAAGAAGATCAGCGCAATGATAAACGAGATGAAGAACATGTTCGCATACTCACCGATGGCGAAGAGGCCCCAGCGCATACCCGAGTACTCCGTACCGAAACCGTCAATGATCTCATGGTCGTTCGCAACCAGGTGGAACGGCGTACGCCCTGTCTCGGCAAAACCTGCGATCAGGAAGAGTACGAAAGCCACAATGGCCATCGGGCTTGAGAAGATGTACCACCCGTTCTCAATCTGGTAGTTGTTGAAGTCGATCAGCGAAAGCGATCCGACTGTCATCAACGGAGCGAGCAGTGCAAGACCGGTAATCACCTCATAGGAGATAAAGATCGATGCGGCACGCGCTGCAGAGATAAGCGACCATTTGTTCGCCGATGCCATACCGCCGAGCAGCGGCCCGTAAAGGCCGACACCCATAACAGCGAGGACAAAGAGGACACCGATGTTGATATCCGATACGATCGGCGTAACCGTATAACCGAATACTTCAAACTGTGGCCAGAACGGGATAGCTGCCGCAGCGATAAACGCTGTAGCCGCTGTAATGACCGGTGCGATTTTAAAGATCGGTGCAACAACATTCTGCGGAATAATATCCTCTTTGGTAAAGAGTTTAATACCGTCAGCCGCAACCTGTAGCAATCCGTACGGGCCAACGTGCATTGGTCCCAAACGGCGTTGCATAAATGCAAGAACTTTACGTTCAAAATAGGTACCGATACCGGCCAAAGCCGAAAATATCAGAACAATTACGAGGACTTTAACTATCGTCTCAATAATAAATGCTATATCCATCTATCACACCTTTCTAATTGAAGCTGTAGCAAAACGGTAACCGTTGAACACCTCTTCAGAGTTAATTTTCGAATCAAACGTCGGTAGACATGCGATCTCACCATCGATCTTGTTGTCAATGATCACCTTGACGTTCACAGAACCGTGTTCGCTTGTCACACTCACACTGTCGCCTTCAGCCAGCTCGTTAGCTTTCAAGAATGCTTCGCTTACGTACAGACCGCCCTCTTCTTTGAGTTCAGTCGTCTTATTGGTAAATGCGCTGAACTGACGGACAGGATTGGCCTGGTAAACCAGTGTGCCTTCAAGCTTCTTATCTTCGATAAACGGCGCAACGCTCTCGTCGCCGCTTGCCGTAACCTCGCAGTTGTGAAGAAGATAACCGCGCACCTCTTCACCGCTGTTGGTGTAGTGGTTTGGAAGGTTGTCGAACTTCTCTGCTTTAAAGCCTTTGTGCGTCGGAAGCTGCTCGGTATAATCGATCGTATACTCCGCATCAAGACCCAGTGCATTGGCAAGGTCATTAAGCACATACCCTTCGTAGCCGATCGCGACATTCGTCGGATTGACACGTTTGTTGATGCTTGTCAGCGTACCCTCTTGCTGGTTGATCGCCGGCATGCCGAGGTCACCCTCGCCAAGTCCTGAGAGGACGAAATCGCCCGCAGCGTTATAGCCGATGGTGTAGCTGCCCGCGCTCTCGTCAAGGTCACAGATAAGCGCGACGCCCAGTGTGTTTGTCAGTGACGGGATCATAACGACGTTGAACGCCGTGTACTTCTCGACAAGCGCAACAAGGCGCGCGAGGTTTCGGCTGTTCGGGTGCGTATAGAAGTCCGGTCCTACGATCATGGAGAAAGCGTCTTTCTTTTTAAGGAACTTCTCCATGTTCTCTTCGAACTTCGCAGGGGCACCGACGAGTCCAAGCAGGCGGTTCTCGTCGACCTCTACCTCTTTGCTCACCTTCTTCGGCACCATCTTCTTAACCTCTTCGGTCACCTCTTCCTCTTCGCCTGTCTCTTCGTTCTTGACCGTCTTGGTAACCGTTTCGACGACCTCTTCTTTGATCGTCTCTTCGACCGTGACCGTCTTCACAGAGTGGAAACCGGCAAGGTAATCCGCGACATCCTTCGGAAGCTTCTCTTTATCACCGAAAAGATCGAGGATAAGGTACATCACCGCCTCCTCCTGAAGCGCTGCATGGTTAATGCTCATCACACTTTTACCCATACCCTCAATGACCGGATCGGCTACAGGGTGGAAGTAAAGGCCGGCACCTTTGTTCAGTGTCATCGAGTTGTTAAAGGCGTAGCGTGCATTCGGGTTGTCCGACTTGAGTGCAGCACCGACCGAGATGACAAAGTTCGAATCATGTACGGTCTTAAGGTCGCTTCCGTAAAGGTTCGTACCGCTCACTTCGGAATAGTCCGCAAGGAACTTCTGGAAGCTGCGCGCCTCTTCGTTGACAAGCTTATAGCCGCGTGTCTCTTTAAGACGCTGAAGGATCAATGCCTCTTCGTTTGTGATCGTCGAGGTGAAACGGATCGTATCGGCTTTACTGAACGCGTTGAACGCGGCAGCAAACGCTTCTTCGTCTTTCGTCGCCGTCGTATTCTGGTAGTCGAACCCGTAACGTCCCGCGCCGCAGAGTGATACATAGTTCCACTCGTTGGTCACGCGGTAGATCTTGTCTTCCGGGTTATCCGTACTCGTCTGCTTGACATCGTAAGAGATCTGGCAGCCCGCACTACAGTGGCCGCATGTCGCAGGGATCTGCTTCTGTTCCCATGCGTTGGTCGTATACATGAAGTGTGTATCGACCAGTGCACCGACCGGACAGACCGCGGCACATTCGCCACAGCTTGTACAGTCAAGCATGTCACCGCCGGATGTAAGACCGATAACTGATTTGTTCAGTTTGTTCCACATCGCATAGGCGTCTTTAGGCATATTCTCTTTATACTCGGCATCGAGTGCTTCCGCACCGCGCGGTACTGTTTTCAGCGAGTTGTCGCCGATCATATCCTTACAGGCTGTGACACAGCGCTCACAAACGATACAGAGGCCCGGATCGTAATGCAGATGGCCCCAGTCCTGTGCTTCGCGCGCCACGTCTTTGACCGCATACGACTGAGAATCGACACCGATCTCCAGCGTATAGTTCTGAAGTTCACATTCACCCGACTGGTCACACACACCGCACTGCAGCGGGTGGTTTACATCGTAAACTTCCATAATGGCGCGTTTTTCCGTCTCTATGTTCTCTGTCGATGTCGTAACGTTCATGCCCTCTTTGGCTTTGGCGTTACAGGCATAGACCTGTTTGCCGTCCGCTTCGACCAGACAGATACGACACGCCAGTGTAGGACTACAGCGCGTCAGATAACAGATAGCCGGAATAAAGATGCCGTTTGCACGCGCAGCATTGAGGATATATTCCCCTTCCTGCGTCTTGACTTCCTGTCCGTCTATCGTAATCGTTATTTCATTCATAACTAATTACTCACTTTCGAAATTTTAGCTTTCTCAAAACGGTAAGCCGATGTCTGTGCATCCAGACCCTGATCGAACACAGGGTTCAAAGCGACCGTTCCTTTCAGCGTTTCATCCAGGACGAACGTACGGCGCAGCGTACACGTTCCTAGCTCGATATCGACGACATCGCCGTCACCGACGCGTGCAGCCGATGCGAATGAAGCAGACCCGCGAAGGACGGCCTCTTTCTCAAGCTGAGCAGCTTTTGCGGTAAACGCATTGAACTGCAGTACCGGGTTGCTGTGATAGATCACCGGCCCGTTAAACTCAGGAAGCTCTTCGACTTCGCTCAGTTCGCCGCTGCCTTCACATGAGACTTCATCCAGCAGGTAACCGCGGTTGTCTTCGCCGTTGTCACCATAGAAGTTTTCAAGGTCGTCAAACGATACCGCTTTGAAACCGGATGTTTGCGGCAGTTGTGCCGTATAGTCAACAGTATGTTCTGCAGCTACACCAAGCGCGTTTGCCAGGTCATTAAGGACATACCCCTCAAAGCCTACCGCGACGTTCGTCGGCAGAACACGGTTGTCTATAGAGACGACCGTACCCTCTTGCTGGTTCAGCGCCGGCATCGCCAGATCGCCTTCACCCAGTGCACTGAGGACAAAATCACCTGCTGCGTTATAACCCACGACATTCGACACTGATTCATCTGCGTCAAGGTCACATACCAGTGCAACACCGGCTGTATTGACCTGAGAAGGTACGACGACAAGGCTGAAGTCGGTATATTTCTCGATCATCGCAGCCATCTTGGCGATATTTTCTGCCTCGGCGTGCGCCAAAACGTCACTGCCGACTACGAGGACTTTCTTACTTGAACGCGTAAATGTCTTGAGCATATACGCCATCTCGTCATCGCCGACATTGCTCTCAGCAGAGAGGTAGCCTTCGTCCAGAGCGTCGAAATACGCTTTCTCGCTCTCGGAGATATCTGCACCCTTGAGCAGTGTCTGCGCAAGCAGTGCCATGACACCCTCTTCCGTACCCACTTCATATTTGATGAACTGGGTGATGGTGTTTTGCATCAACTCATCTTCAAGCGGATGCATGTAGGTGATCTTCGCACCGTTGTGGCGTGCAGCAGTCGTAAGCGCATAGCGTACACCCGGGTTGTCCGTACTGACGCGTGAACCGATGACTATCGCCGCATCGCTCTGCTTGATCGCATCAAGCGAACCGCTGTGGTGGCGCTTGTTGCTCACAGACGCGTAGGCGCTCATAAAGTTCTGATACGCACGGGCGTCTTCGTTGAAGAGTTTGATACCGTGGAGTTCTTTAAGACGCTGCAGGATCATCGCCTCTTCGTTGGTGATCATCGAAGAGAAGCGTACAGCAGATGCACCCTTAAGCGCTTCTACCGCCTTGGCGAATGCCGCTTCCTCTTTCGTACCGCGGTTCTCAAAGTCGAAACCGAAACGCCCTGCGCCGCAGAGTGTCGCGAATTCGAAGTTGTTCTTGACACGGTAGATCTTCTCGTTGCCCGAGTTTTCGATGCTCTCATGTTTCACATCATACTCAAGCGCACAGCCTGCCGAACAGTGTGCACATGTAGCCGGTACACGGGAGAGTTCCCATGCATTTGCCGTATACTGGAAGTCCGAGCTTACCAGTGCACCGACCGGACATACCGCGATACATTCGCCGCAGTACGTACAGTCAAGTGTTTCGCTTCCTTTTGGAATGACAGCAGACTTATAACCGCCGAACTGCAGTTCGATCGCATCGTCACCGATGATCTCGTTACAGACATGCACACACTTCTCGCACATGATACAGAGGCTCGGATCGTAATTGATCAGGCCCCAGTGCTGGATCTCGCGCTTCTGCTCACGTGCACTGAACTGCTGGCGGTCAAGACCGAATTCAAGCGTCTTGTTCTGCAGGTCACATTCACCGGACTTGTCACAGACACCGCACTCAAGCGGGTGGTTCACATCATACATGCGCATGATGTTCGTACGTTCTGTCTCAAGCGCATCCGTGTTGGTAGTAATAGCAAGGCCTTCTGTCGGAGGCGTGTTACAGCTTAGAACAAAGCCGTCAACACCTTCGGCCTCGACCACACACATACGGCACGATGCACACGGAGTCGTCTTCTTGATATAACACATTGTCGGGATGTAGATCCCTTCACGGCGTGCTACGTTAAGGATCGTCTCACCGCGCTGCGCAGTTACGGAACGGCCGTCTATCGTAAAGTTAATCATTGAGCCCTCCATTAGTGCGCGACCATCGCGATATAGTAACAGCGCATACAGCGGTCAGCTTCGCTTAATGCCTGCTCTTGTGTAAAGCCGAGGTTGACTTCACGGTTGTTGTCTTTACGGTCATCGACAGCAAGCACTTCACTGTGCTGGCGCGCCAATCCAGGCAGCCATCCCGTGACCTTCTCATTCTTGTCGTATACACGCATCTTGCGAAGGTGGTCTTCCATGATCTCGTCATCGCTGAGCGTGATCTCGCCCGTCTGTACATAGCGGGCCATGACAGAAGCGGCACGTTTCGCCTGACCGACGGCATTGACGATGGTCATCGGACCGTATTCACAGTCACCCGACGCAAAGATACCCTTGCGCGATGTCATGTAATCTTTCCCGTTGGTCTTGAGTGTTGCCCATGAGGTCATCTCAAGTTCCCACTCTTCAGGGACGAATTTGAGGTCTGCACTCTGGGATACGGCAGGGATAAGATAGTCGACTTCGATTCTCTCGGTCGCCCCTTCGATCTTCTCAAGGTTCGGACGTCCGCCGTCCGGGTCAGGAACAAGTTCGTACTTATCGACGTCAAGCGCTTTGAGGACATCGTCCTCATCGATCATCGTTGCAACGGCAGAGTGGAAGATGAACTCGACACCCTCTTCGACCGCTTCATGATACTCTTCATAGGTCGTGTTGCGGATGATGGTCTTCTCGTCACGGCGGTAAAGCATGATGACACGCTTGGCACCTGCACGGATAGAACAGCGTACAACGTCCATCGAGGTAAAGCCGCCGCCGACACAGGCAACGGTCTTGCCTGTCAGGTCGACATAGTCAGCATCGATCGCATACTCTTTTTTCTGCTCGTCTGTCAGCGTATAGCCGAACTTCTCGTAAAGGTTGACACGGTCAAGGAAGTCGATAGCACCCCAGTAACCCGTGATCTCCGGACGCTCGTTGTCACAACGTACCGCCTTGGAGATACGGGTACCCGAAGCGATCATTGTCGCATCGTAATCCTCTTCGAACTTGCGCATCATGTCCACGGTGACTTTGGTGTTCAGGTGGAACGTCACACCCTCAAGGTCGCCGACCGACTGGATGTCTTTATAGTACTTGTCCCACGGCATACGGTATTCAGGTACACCGACCGTCACCTCGCCGCCAAGGACCGGAAGCTCTTCGAAAACGTCACATGCGACACCCTCAAGCGCCAGGTAGTACGCTGTCGTCAGACCCGCAGGTCCCGCACCGACAATGGCAACTCTCTTGCCATTAAGCGGTTTTGGTTCTGCAGGGTGCAGGAAGTCGAAACCGTGATCGGTCTCGTAGTCCGCACCAAGGCGTTTAAGGGCCATGATAGAGATCGGCTCGTCGAGGTTCGTACGGCGGCACTCGTCTTCACACGGGTGAGGACAGACGCGGCCACAGGTGTGTGCAAGCGGCATAGTCTGACGCGTTGCGACAAGCGAATCATCGAAACGCAGGTCGCGGACACCCTCGATATACGCAGGAATATCAACATGCGCAGGACACGCGTCCATACACGGCGCAGTGATCTTGGCAATGTAGTTGGTATCTTCCATATGGTAGTGCTTCGACGCTTTTTGACCGTCGATACATGCCATAAAGTCAGCCTCGAAATGCTCCATAAGGTCTAGCAGCGGGTTTGGAACCGTCTTGCCGATCTCGCATTTCGATGTCTCCTGCATTGTCTTGGAAACTTCTTTCAGGTGGTCCAAATCAGCAACCGAGCCTTCGCCGCGCGCGATCTTATCCATAAGATCATAGAGAATACGGCCGCCCCAGCGTCCCGGTGCACAACGACCGCATGCTTCCGAGTAGACCTGGTACTGTGCCGCATACTCCGTCGCGAGACGGACTACATCGACTTCCGGATCAAAGAGCGATACACCGTCCCAGCCGATAAAGGCTTTGGACGAGCTGTGCTCGTTGTACTGTTCCGGCAGTTTGTATGCTGATTCTTCCCACTCTTCTGCAGGCTTGCCGATATTGTTAACCGATTCGCCTCTCCAGGTGGAAAAATAGACTTTGCTCACGTAGTGATCCTCTTACTTCTTAACAACGATAGTCCAGTCGACCTCGTTGTATTTCAAAGAGTTTAACAACTCGTACCCGTTCTCTTTAACAAGATCAGCGCTCTGCTGGACCGGCGTAAAATCACCGATCTCAAACAAGAAGATAGCGATCTCGCCGTACTGAACTTCACTTTTCATAATCTCTAGCATGCGGTTCGCATAGTCTGCTTTCAGATGTCTTAAATCAAAACGTTTCATGCATGCTCCTCTTATCTGTCTACTTCACCGAATACGATGTTGGTCGTACCGATGATTGCTACAACGTCCGGAATATAGTGGCCCGGAAGAATGTCTGTCAAAATACCCGTGTGCCAGAATGACGGTGCACGCATCTTCAGGCGGTAAGGATACGGACCGCCCTGGCTGTTGATGTAGTAACCCAGTTCACCTTTAGGTGATTCAGTCGCAACGTAGACTTCACCTACCGGAGGACGCATACCCTGCGTTACCAGTACGAAGTGCTGCATCAGCGAGTAGTTCTGTGTCATCATATCGAGCTTGCTTGAAGAGATGTACTGCGGTGCATGCGCCATAAGTTCCGGCGTCGTCTCGTAGTACATAGGGATCAGCTGATAAAGGATCTTTGCAGATTCGCGCATCTCGGCCATGTAAAGTTTGTAGCGCGCATAGTTGTCGCACTTGTCCGAAACCGGTACATTGAAGTCGACTTCGTCATAAAGTTCGTACGGCTCCTCTTTACGGATATCCCATGCAACGCCCGAAGCGCGGAGCATGATACCCGAACAGCCCCAGCTCTCCGCCATCTCTGTCGGGATAACACCGACGTTCTCCATACGCATCTTCCAGATACGGTTCTGGTCAAGCAGGTCTTCGTAGTCTTTGATGTTCTGCGGAAGTTTGTCAAGGAACTTTTTCAAGTCGTCCATGAAGTTGTCCGGAATATCCAACGGCACACCGCCGATACGTACTGCCGAGTGCGTCAGACGCGCCCCGCAGTAATCTTCGATCAGGTCCATGAGGTATTCGCGTTCGCGGAATGCGAAAAGGAATACCGTCATCGCACCGATATCGAGTGCGGTGGTCGCCAGCCAGAAGAGGTGCGACATAAGACGGTTCGTCTCAAGAAGCATCATACGGATGACTTTCGCACGGCGCGGAACTTCAAGGCCGATCAGTTTCTCGACTGCCAGCGCGAAACCGTAGTTGTTCGAGCTTGCCGCGATGTAGTCCATACGGTCGGTTGTCGGCATGAACTCGTTGTAGATCATGTTCTCCGCCATCTTCTCCATACCGCGGTGAAGGTAACCGATATCCGGATGCGCTTTAACGATCTGCTCCTGCTGCAGGTGAAGCATCAGTCTTAGCTGACCGTGCGCAGAAGGGTGCTGAGGACCGAAGTTCAGAACAAGTTCGTTGTCGTCACGGTCAAAAGTGATGTTTTCAAAAAATGGTCGTAATCTATTCGTCTGTTGCATGAGCTTACCTGTCTCTGTCTGTAATCGTTACAGATTTATCTTCATGGAATTTGTCGATCATGAATACGCCGCCCTCTTCCTGATAGGCAAGTGGCGTATGTTCCGGTTCACCTTCGCTGATATCCGCACCGTAAGGCACTTCATGGCCAAGGCGTGCAAAACGCTCGGTGTCATAGCGGTCGACACGTGCACAGTCACGGTTTTCAGGCCCGATGATGTCACGCGCTTCTTTACCGTAGATCTTGTCGACTTCGTACCACTGTGCGAACTCGTCACCCTGCAGCGGGTAGGTCTTGCGCAGCGGGTAGCCCTGCCAGTCGTCCGGCATAAGGATACGCTTGAAGTATGGGTGGTTGTTGACCTGGATACCGAACATGTCGTACATCTCGCGCTCTGCCCAGTCAGCACTGCGGTATAGCGGGTTAACACTCTCGACCGCTTCATCTTCAGCGATGAAGAACTTAACGCGGATACGCTTGCGCTTGCTCATGGAGAGCATCTGGCAGAAGACTTCGAACTGCCCTTTCTGTGCCAGCCAGTCGATCGCGCTCAACTCAGAAAGCTGGTTGTAGGCAAGCTCGTTTTTCATCAGTTCAAGCACGCCATAGTTATCTGTCGCGTTGATGGTGATCACCATCTGTTCGACCTGGATATAGGCATCGAGTACTTCGAACTTCGCTTTGATGGCTGCAAGGTCGGCAGCGAAAACCGCGTCACTCTCTACATCAGACTTCGGCACCTGCGGTGCGACCCAGTAGCGGTCAGTATAGTACGCTTTTTTCTGTACATCGTCTTTTGGCGCATAACGTCTCATTACAGCAGCCTTTTCGGTTTTTGAGCCTTACCGGCTTTTTCACTGCGGATCTTCTTCTGAAGAAGCATTACCCCGTACTGAAGCGTCTCGGGACGCGGCGCACAACCCGGCAGATAAAGATCTACGGGAATAATGCGGTCAGCACCCTGTACCGTTGCATAGGTATTGAACATACCGCCGGTATTTGCACATGAACCCATAGAGATGACCCATTTAGGTTCCGTCATCTGATCGTAAAGACGCTTGATGAACTCGGCGTGCTTTTTCGTCAGTGTACCCGCAACGACCATGACGTCTGCCTGACGCGGTGAAGCGCGGAAGATCGTACCGAAACGGTCGAAGTCATAGCGTGATGCGCCCGATGCCATCATCTCGATCCCGCAGCATGCCAGACCGTAAGTCAGTGCCCAAATAGAGTTTGAGCGTCCCCAGTTAACGATTTTATCAACCGATGTCAGTGCGACCGGTAAACCGCCGTCTTTTGCGTAATTTACTTGATGCTGTGCCATTCAAGCGCTCCTTTTTTCCATGCATATACAAAACCGATTGTCAGTAGAAGGATGAACAACATCATCTCCACGAAACCGAACCAGCCCAGTAGCTTGAAGTCAATTGCCCATGGGAACATAAAGACAATCTCTACATCAAACAACAAGAACAGAAGTGCGAACAGGTAGAACTGTGTCGAGATTCTGTTGGGCTGCTTACTTACTTCCGGACCACACTCGTATGGCGAAAGTTTGATCTTCTCCGTGTCTTTGCGTGCCAGTGCACGGCTTGCAAGACGTGCTATTACCGTCGTTGCATAAAATGCGCCGAATGTCAGTACAAACAGCACAAACACCCCAAAATAAGGGTTTGCTACGTCCATATGCTCCATATGTTCAACCTTTTAGTTGTTATATTCGAACACCGAAAAACAGTGAGCGTGCCACCGCTTCGGTTCTATCGCTTTTGTGAAAAAACAGTTGCTTGCACTATAGCAAAAAGAGATTTAAAGAAAACAGGGTTACCGTTGAAGATTCAAAAATTGTCACCAATGGGAACATTGCATACCGCATGAGCGTCTGACAATGTGTAGTTTTGTAATAAGTGGCAACTCTTGGGATACGGCGTATTTTATTTCAAATCTCTCTTATACAACCCTTTTTGTGTGTAGTTTGGCAACGCAGGGAAATACTCCGTTTAATGTGAGATAGCTGTGACAAGAGCCCTGTCTGGGATAGTGTGAGGAGATTTTTTTACACATTTGCTCCCTGAAAGTTTCCACTCCCTGGGCCTATTGAATTGATACTATAATTTTTTTTGATACTATATAGGTCTTTATTTTTCAATGTTCAAGGACACTCATAGTGAAATCTTTTTCTTCTCAACCATTAATAGCCTCTCTTTTGTTCCTTTTGGCATTTTCGCTCCCGCTCGCTGCTGAAAACGTTATACATATGCCGTATGAGACCGGCGACTGTACCCTCTGCCATACCGATGCCAAAGCGACGGATGGCAAACTGACCATGGATGCTCCCGAGCTCTGCTACCAGTGCCATGCGCCAAAAGACGATAAAAAGTTTGTACACGGCCCTGTTCAGGCCGGTCTGTGTACCACGTGTCACAACCCGCATGAATCACCGAACAAACGGCTGCTGAGCTTTGAGAAGATCAATGATCTGTGTACGATGTGCCATGTCGACAAGGGAGAGTTCCTGCAAAACACGCCGAACATCCACCCGCCGGTACAGGAGAGCTGTATCAACTGTCACGACCCGCACACCTCGGACTTTAAGTTCCAGCTCAAAGCCGAACCGCGAAAAGATCTCTGTCTTGGCTGCCATACGGAGAAAAAGGAGTGGATAGAGAAGGTGAAGAACAAGCACGGTGCCATCGACCGCGAAAACCGCTGTATCGGCTGTCACGATCCGCACGGTTCGGGGCATCCGAAGTTCCTCCGCAAGGACACGGCGAAAGATCTCTGTCTGATGTGCCACAACGGCCCGATCCGACGTCTCGAAGACAATGTACTGATGACCAATATAGGCAAACACCTCGAAGACAACCCTGACTGGCACGGGCCGATCTTGTGGGGAGACTGTGCGGCGTGCCACAACCCGCACGGGTCGGACAACTACCGTATGCTGAAAAAACCGTTCCCGCAGAAATCGACACAGAAGTTCGACAAGGACAACTACATCTGTTTCCAGTGCCATGAGCCTAAAAAGATCCAGGATCAGTTCACCAACGAGTTTACGGAGTTTAGAAACAAAGATAAGAACCTGCACTTTGTGCATGTGAATGCGAAGATGATCAGCTGTAAGACCTGCCACGACTACCACGGCAGCAAAGACCTTCCGCACCACCTGCGCACCCAGTCGCAGTTCGGCACGGCAAAATTCTCGCTGCGCTACATTGAACAGCCCGACGGCGGTTCATGCGACCCTATCTGCCATGCACGTCGCCACTACGACCGCACCGGTGATCCGAAACTGCGATAAGCTGCGACACAAACCGTGCCGCGCCCGCGGCACTACTTCGTAATAAAACCCATCGATTTCTCGCTGTCAAAGCTTCCGCTGCGCTCTTTGTCGATCTCTTCCGCGAAGTCCTGCATCGTAAAGAGCGGTTGCTCTTTCGTCGCGACGGCGTATGCCGTATTTTTAATGATCAGGTTGATCTGCCCGCCTGTCAATGCATGCGAGGCAAGCGCGTCGATATCAAACCCCTCTTCATACGGTGCATTTTCCGGCAGCATCTTTGTCCATAGCGCTTTGCGCTGCGGTTTGGTCGGCTTTTTAAACTCGATCTTGTAGTTGAAACGGCGTGAAAAAGCACTGTCGATGTTCTCAAGCAGGTTGGTCGTCGCGATCAGCATTCCCGAGAAGTTCTCGATCTGCTCGAGGAAGATGTTCTGCATCTGGTTATGCATCTGGTCCGCCGATGACGTAATACCGCTTGAGCGCGCGCCCAGGAACTGGTCGGCTTCATTCAGGAGCAGGATCGGTTCGGTCTTGGTCTGCTTCGTAAGATCATAATAGGTATCGAAGATCTTGCGTACGTTCTTTTCGCTCTCGCCGACATACATGGAGAGTATCTTCGAGCAGTCAAAGCTCAGGACCTGACGTTTGAGCGACTTGGCCAGCGAATATGACGTCATCGTCTTGCCCGTACCCGGAGGGCCGTAAAACATGATGCGCGCGTCGATACCGCTCTTTTTGTCTTTGATGCCCCACGCCTGAAGGCGCGCCACCACTTCGCGGTCGACCTGTCGCATCAGGCTGTGCAGCGTCTCCTGCGTTTTAGTGTGCAGTACGACATCGTCCAGGCTTGTCACGGGATCGACCAGTTCAAAGATATCCTGCTCTTTTATCAGCATGTCGAGCTTGAGCTTGTGGACTTTCTTCTTTTTCTGCGGATGCATGATGCCCTGCAGTACCTCATCGACGATGTAAAAGGCGCGGGAGATCCCTCCGAAAGGGTTCAGCATCTCTTCATAGTCGATGATCTCGTCGTTGATGAGGCGTGCGCCGTCTTCGAGCAGGGAGCGGTTCTTGATGCGCTCGTATTCGTCCAGACTGATCAGGTCGATGAGGGTGTTCATCTCGCGCAGGTTCGCATCTCCCGCGCTGTACTCCTCTTTAAGCAGTGCAAGGAAGATGACCTGCTCTTTGGCATCGAGTTTCTTCTGTTTGAAGAAGCGGTCGAGCACGACATCCTGAGATGTCTGGGCGATACGCTCTTCAATGCGCTTCTCAAGCAGTTCAAGCTTGCTCTGGATGCGGTTGATCCCCAAAGAGTGCTCATGCACGTTATGACGGATGGCGCTCATCTTCTGGTAGAGCTCGATACGGAAGAACTGGTCCTGCAGGTACTCCAGATGGTCGGCGTAGGGTTTGATGTCGGGCAGCGTCATCTCCAGCGACCCCTCTTCGAGCAGCTTCAGAAACGACGGGGTGAGCGCCACGGCCGTGTTGAGCAGTTCCAGGTTCGAGAGTTCGCTGATCTTGAGCGGCGTAAAAGAGTGGTGCACCAGCCACCCCAGTTCAAGCAGCCCCTTCACACGTCCGAGATGGTTGATGTAGCTGTACTTTTCTACCCCGTAAAGCTCCTGCAACAGTTCGACGACTACCACATCTTCCTGTCCGCCGATGTAGCGGCGCGCCATGAGCTGCAGGATTTGTGCATCTTCACTCTCACACTTCAACTGTGTAAAGATCTTCGCTTTTTCAAGGTCTCTGCACTCTAAAAAATCAATCAAATATTCCAAAATAGTCCTATGTTTCGTTTAATGATGAGATGATAGCAAAAGAGGGATAATAAGCAGGACAGCTTTTATATCTAATCTTGAAAGAGGTGGAACGAGGAAGCCGCTATTGAGCGGCGATGTTCTTGTTCCTGACCTGCTCTTTGAGCACGCGCTTGAGCACCTTGCCCGTCGCATTTTTGGGAAGTTCGTCTACGAAGTGGACCTCTTTGGGGAGTTTGAAGTTGGCCAGCTTCTTCTTAAGCGCGCTTTTGACGTCCGCAGCACTGATCTCTCCCTCTTTAATATCCTCTTCGAGTTCCAAAAAGGCGATGGGCACTTCGCCGTTTTTCGGATCGTTCTGGCCGATGACCGCCGCGGCTTTAACATAGCTAAGCCCCATCAGCTCCTCTTCGATCTGGCGCGGGTAGATGTTGATCCCCTTGGAGATGATGAGATCTTTTATGCGGTCTACGACATAGATAAAACCGTCTTCATCCATCTTGCCCAGATCTCCCGTGCGCAGCCAGCCGTTGCTTATAGTGCTCTCGGTCGCTTCGGGTTTGTTAAGGTAGCCCATCATGACACAGTCGCCTTTGACGATGATCTCGCCGATCTCGCCGCGGGGCACTTCAAGCATCTCGTCGTCGACGATCTTGATCTCATACCCTGGCATCGGCACGCCGATGGAGGAGAGTTTCTGGTGTTCAAGGCGGTTGACCGCCACGGCCGGCGAACACTCGCTCAGGCCGTAGCCTTCAAGCATCTTCGCCCGTTTGAACTTCTGCTCGAAACGCTTCAGCGTATCTTCGCTGAGCGCCGAGGCTCCCGATATGAAGACGCGGATGGCGTTGAACCACATGAAGTACCACGGAAGTTTTGCGCGGATGAGGGCATTATAGATGTCAGGTACGCCCAAAAAGACGGTGACCCGTTTGAGCAGCGTCTGCTTGATGATGTTGCTGAAGGGCATAAGGTTGCGAATGATGACAAACGACGCGCGGCTGTAGACAGGTATCAAGACCATGACCGTAAAGGTGAAAGCGTGGAACATCGGAAGGTAGACGATAAAGCGGTCTTTTTCTCGGATGCCGAAGATCTCTTTGCCGCCGACCATGTTGGAGAAGAGGTTGCGATAGCTAAGCATCGCCCCCTTGGGATGTCCCGTCGTTCCCGAGGTATAGAAGATGACCGCCATCTCGTCAAGCCCGGGAAAGTCGATTTTCTCCTCTTTGTGCGGATGGGTATCCATCACTTCGTCAAAAAGGATGTTTTCATCATCGAGCCGCGGTGCTTCGTCGACCCAGACCGTCTTTTCGATCTTTGTCACCGATTTGAGGCTGCCCACCTCTTTGGCAAACTTCTTCGACGTTATCAGGAGTTTGGCTTCGCAGTCGTTTAGAATATACTCGTACTCACTCGCTTTGAGCAGGTTGTTGACCGGGACGGCGACCGCCCCGAGTTTGGTCGCAGCGAAGACCGCGATGACAAACTCCAGACAGTTGGGCGTGATAAGCGCGACACGGTCGCCTTTGCCGATACCGACAAATTCCAGAAAACGGGCGAAAGCATCGACTTTCTGCAAAAGCTGCAGATTGTTCACCTTCTCATCATCAATAAAGATAAGCCGTTTTTTCGGATATTCCGCCGCATTGGCCAGAAGCATCTCGTAAAAATTCAGGTACGGGTATGTCAGTGCCATTAGAAGCGGTACTCCAGACCGGTACTGAGCAGATAGATGTTTGCTGCATCAAAGGTACCGTCGATGTCGTCGTTCACAACACTGCGCTTCTCTTTCATACTGACCAGACCGGCCAGGCCGATACTCAGGCTGTTGCTGTAGGGGTAGAGCACGCCCATGGAGAAGACCAGGGCATTGGCGTCAGGCAGTTCAAAGCTGTATGACTCATCGGGTATCGGTGTCTCGTCATAGGCGATACCGAACATGCCGGTAAACGCTGCATGCTGTTTGGTGATGCCCAGGCGGTAGGTGTTCGTATCGTGCCAGTTCTTTGCGACCGGGTCGTCAAAATAGGGCTTCAGTGCCCCGATGTTGCCCGCATATTCGAAGTCAAGTTCCTTGTATGCCGACCACATTGTCCGCTCATAGGTGAACTCCACCGTCACTGCCGGCCCGAATGTGTATGCACCCGCCAGAGAGAGTGTCGCCGGGATGGGCACCGTGACGCTCGCCCCGCCGTCATAGGTCAATGTAGTTCCGGTATAGAGCTTGGCATCACCCTCTACACTCAGGTCGATCTGCGAACGGTACGTCGCTGCCACGGAGAGTTCCGGTGACGGACGGTAGCTCAATGCCAGGTTATAGCCTATATCGTTCGACTCTCCGGTCATCTCGCGCGGCTCAGAGAACGGCTCGTGCGCGTCAAGGGCCTGGTCGAGGCGGAGTTTCGCCCTGCCCTGCCGCTGCCGATCGCCACCGAACGCCCGCTCGGCCGGCGCTACTACTGGCGCGTGCGCGCCTGCGCCGGGCAGTG
>JBFEWT010000022.1:0-24187 GCA_041546225.1 Sulfurimonadaceae bacterium | reverse complement strand
CTATGCCATTGAAAACGGTATGAACTGCCTGGAGTATATCCTCTCCGTCGATGACCAGCAGCGCATGCTGATGGTGAGCAATGCGATCGCCAAAAGCGACCTGCAGGGGTGTGACCACTGTGTAAGCTCCTACCGCCGCCGTCATCTGAGCAATCCGACACCGATAAAAAACATCCTTCGCATGATCGAAGGTTTCGACAACTACTCCTGCGACTGGTACGATCCCGAAACATCCCAGGCAAAGTCTTAGGCAGCCATATCCGCTTTTCTCGCAGAGCGGATGGGTGATTTTTAACCTTCTCTTGCTATACTTTTTCCATCTAATAACTCTTTTCAATAAAATTTATAAGTCGCAGAGGTTATTCTCTGTGATGTAAAAAAAGCAGGGAACGGTGAATATTCTTTTTGTAGACCATGACAATATCCAGACCGAAACACGGGTTGTCCTGTTGCATGAGATCCGTCATCATGATGTCGAGATAGCAGAAGAGTTCAAAGCGGCGAAGAAGCTCTATAAAAAAGATAAATACGACATCGTCATTATTGATTATATCTGGGAGAGTGCCCGTAAGACAATGGAGCATATTCGCCGCATCGACCCGGACCAGAAGATGATCATTTTAAATAAATACGTTGAGGTCTGTATCCCCGAGGGGTGTGAGTACTGCCTGGCCAATCATCAGATGCGTCTTCTTGCCGACCCGTTCCCGATGCAGACATTCTTTGCCTATATTGACGATTTTAAATTCCACCCCTGCCAGCACGCCAACCAGATCCCGGAACTTAAAAGTTAGTCCTTCGTTTCAACCTTTCTAACAGCTCCATGTGCTACAATTTTGCATCTGTTTTTGAGGAACTTCCATGCAATTTAGCGCACCGTTAAAAAGTAATTCCACACGTATTATGCTTCTGGGCTCCGGCGAGCTTGGCAAAGAGGTTGCCATAGAGGCGCAGCGCCTGGGCATCGAAGTGATCGCCGTCGACCGTTACGAGAGTGCACCCGCACATCAGGTCGCCCACCGTGCACATGTGGTGAATATGCAAGACACCGAAGCGGTGCTCGAGATTATCCGTCAGGAAAAACCTGATTATATCCTGCCCGAGATCGAAGCGATCAGCATCGAGGCGCTTTTTAAAGCGGAGGGCGAGGGGTTCAATGTCATCCCCAATGCCGACGCGGTCAACAAGACGATGAACCGCAAGAACATCCGTCAGTTCGCAGCCGAAGAGCTTGGCCTTAAAACCGGACCGTACCAGTTCGTCAAGACCCGTGAAGAGATGGAAGCTGCCGCAGCCGCATTGGGCTACCCGTGTGTCGTCAAGCCGGTCATGAGCTCTTCGGGCCACGGACAGAGCGTCATGCGCAGTGCAGACGACCTGGACAACTCGTGGGAGATGGCCAAAGAGGCGCGCGGCGATGCGAGCGAGCTGATCGTCGAGGCGTTCGTCAATTTCGATTACGAGATCACGATGCTTACCGCACGTAACGGCAAAGAGACGGTGTTTTGCGAGCCGATAGGCCACGAGCAGCGTGACGGCGATTACGTCTTCAGCTGGCAGCCGATGCCGATGAGCCCCCTGGCACTGGAACGTGCGCAGGATATCGCCAAGCGCATTACCGACGGTCTCGGCGGCCGGGGCCTCTTCGGTGTCGAGCTTTTCGTCGCCGGCGACGAGGTCTACTTCTCGGAAGTGAGTCCGCGCCCTCACGATACGGGTATGGTCACGCTCGTTACCCAGAGCCAGAGCGAGTTTGCGCTTCACCTGCGCGCCGTACTCGGTCTGCCGCTGGGCTTCACGTTCTACGGGGACGGCGCTTCGGCGGCGTTCAAGTCCGAAGTCGATTCGTGTGCACCGGTGGTCGAGATAGATGACGCCCTCTTTACCGATACGAGTTTCGTGCGGGTCTTCGGCAAACCCGAAGCGCATAAAGGACGCCGTCTGGCCGTGGCACTGGTCTTCGACAAAGTCGAAGCGGCGTTAGCGCGTTCGCGCGAACTGATCAAAAGCATCAGGGACTGCTAAATGAAGGTCGTACTGCTTGACACCCTGACGTTTGGCGAAACCGACCTGAGCGGTTTTAAGCGTTTCGGTGATGTCGATGCCTATGCGACGACGGCGCCGGAGGAGACGATAGAGCGGATTAAAACCGCCGATGTCATTGTCACTAACAAGGTCGTGATCACCGAGGCGATGATGATACAGTGCCCCTCGCTGAAGCTTATCTGTGTAGCTGCGACGGGGATGAACAATGTCGACCTCGAAGGAGCGGCAAAACACGGTGTTAGTGTTAAAAACGTCGCGGGTTATTCGACGGACTCGGTCATCCAGCACACCTTCTCCCTGCTCTTTTACCTGATGGGGCATTCGCGCTACTATGACGAGTATGTCAAATCGGGCGAATGGCAGAAAAGCCCCGTCTTTACGCATGTGGCACGCCCGTTCTATGAGGTTAAGGGCAAGACATGGGGCATCATCGGGCTCGGCGAGATCGGCCGCGGTGTTGCCAGGCTTGCGACGGCGTTCGGTGCGGACGTGCTCTACTATTCGACTTCGGGAGAGAACCGCAACCCGGAGTACCACCGTGTCGAACTTGAGGCGCTGGTACAAAACTGCGACATCATCTCCATCCATGCACCGCTGAACGATGCGACGAAGGGCCTGATAGGGTTGAGCGAGTTGATGCAGATGAAGAGCGGTGCGGTCCTGCTGAACCTCGGACGCGGCGGCATCGTCAACGAAGCGGACCTTGCGCGCGTCATCGATGCCCGCGAGATCTATGTCGGGCTTGACGTCCTGGAGAAGGAGCCGATGAGCGATCCTCATCCGCTGATGGGCGTCAAGCATCCCGAACGCCTCTACATCACGCCGCACATCGCATGGACTTCCGTCGAGGCACGCGACAAGCTCGTCGCCATGGTGTGCGACAATATTCAAACCTTTCTGAATGGCTGAGGCTACCGCACTCTTTTTCGCCGCGTTCCTTGCGGCTACCATCTTCCCGTTCAGCTCCGAAGCGGCACTGGTCGCGGCGTTAAGCGCGGGAATGGAACCCTCTCTGGCACTCACTTCCGCATCCGCGGGAAACATCCTCGCCATACTGCTTAACTACGCTCTCGGTTTTCTGCTATACGAAGTGACGCACAACAGACTCGAAGCCTCGCGAAGCGGACGCAAAGCGCTGGAGTGGGGGCATAAACACGGTTACTGGGCTCTGGCATTCTCGTGGCTTCCCGTCATCGGCGATCCCATCACGCTTGTCGCGGGGGTGATGCGGCTTAATCTTTTGTGGTTTGTCCTGATAGCGGGGAGTCTGCGAATAGTGCGTTACTGGCTCATCATCGAGGCGATGGCCTAAAAGAGACCGGTAACATACGGAACCATGAACACGATCCCCAAAAACAGCACCGATGTTATAAAGACTAACGCCGTGATGTCGCGCGGTTTGCAGTCGTAGAGGGAACCGAGGTTGACGTTGGCGACGGCGAGCGGCATGATGAGTTCCATAAACAAGATCCCCTTGATCATCGGGTCCATCTCCACGAACATCAGCACCCCGAAGGTCGCCAGCGGCACGACGAGGAACTTGACGCTGGTGACCCACCCTATGAGTACCCTGTTCATGGCGCGCAGTTTGACGTCGTAGAGGTAGATGCCAAAGAGTACCAGTTGCATCGTCATGGAGGCGTAGGCACCCATCATCAGGATGTTTTCGACGGTGCCGGAGGGTTGGTAGCCGTAGAGGTTGAGACCGATGGCAATCATAGCCGCCCAGAGGATGGGGAGCTTGAGTATGTTCATCAGGGAATCGCGGATGCTGAAACTGCCGCGCGAGTAGTAGTAGACACCCACCGTGTAGACGATAAAGACATTGACGAGGTTGATGACCGTGGTGTAGGGGATGCTCTCTTCGCCGAAGAAGGCGATGCCCAGCGGGATACCGAGGTTTCCGGTGTTGCCGATGAGCGCGGCGACGGTAGCGATGGAACGCTCTTTGGGGTCGGTGAAGAGCGAACGTACCAGCGGCAGGGTGACGAGCAGGACGAAGAGCGTAATACCGAGGTAGAGCGCCGGAGCGAAGAGAAGCGTCTCGTCGATGGGGCGTTTGAGCAGACCCCAGAAGGTGAGGAATATCTGCAGAAAGTAGACCGAGAGCAGGGTGATCGTCTTGTCGTGGATCTGCTCTTTAAAGCTCATCTTTGCGATATATCCGACAGCGATAAAGAGGTAGATTCCCATGACGGAGATAAAAATGTTATCCATTGTTTCAGTACATACTTTCAAGAAAAATAAATATTGAATTGTATCCATATCATAATGAAGTTTTAATATTGCCGGGAGTAGCATAAGACAATGAGATATATATTTATAATGCTGACAGGCTCTTTTTTGTCACTTTTTTCTGCTGCAATAGAGCCTATTCCGCAAAAGATCGATTACGATAAATCAAAAGCGGCGTTGGGTAAAAAACTCTTTTACGAGGCACGACTTTCAAAAGACGGCACGGTGGCGTGCGTAAACTGCCATCAGCTGCCCGGAAGCGGTGCGGACGTGGTCGCTTTTTCGTTCGGTGTGAACGGGGCTGTAGGTACCATCAACTCGCCGACGGTGCTTAACAGCGGATTCAATTTTGTGCAGTTCTGGAACGGACGGGCCGAAGACCTCAAAGCGCAGGCGTACGGCCCCATATCCAACCCCATAGAGATGGCAAACTCCATGGAGGCTGTTGTCAGGATGCTCAAAGATGACGAGACCTACGCCCAGACTTTCAAGAGCCTCTATAAAGAGGGTGTGACACCTGAAAATATCGTGGATGCCATAGCCGAGTTCGAACGGGCCCTTATTACGCCCAATGCCCCTTTTGACCGCTACCTGCGCGGGGAGAAAGGGGCGCTTGATGCGCAGGAGCTTAAAGGGTACGAGCTTTTTCAGAGCTTCGGATGTATCACCTGCCATAACGGGGTCAATATCGGCGGCAACATGTATCAGAAAGTCGGGGTATTCCTCCCCTATGAGGATAAGACACGCAACCTCGGCCGCTATGACGTGACCAAAAACGAGAAAGACAAATACTACTTTAAAGTCCCTTCCCTGAGGAATATCGCGTTAACGGCACCCTATATGCATGATGCCAAAGCAGTGACACTTGAAGATGCCGTTTTTGAGATGTTCGAGCATCAGGTGGGCGATGCCTACACCCAGGTGGAGATGGATGCGATCGTCGCCTTTTTGAAAACGCTGACCGGTGAAGAACCGGCTGTTTTGAAGGAGCCCTGATGCGGCGCTACTACAAGATGCTTGCCCTTTTCGGCGTTTTACTGCTCTTTGTCGCGGCAAGTGCCTATCAGTGGCGTACGTCGTTTGCGCACAAAGAGAACCTTGTCTTTGCGCTTGAACGTCTATATGATGTCAGGCTGGCAGACCAGGAGCTTCAGCTTCAGCTGAACCGCTCTGCAACGACGCTTAACAATGACGACATTGTCCGCTCCAGCAGCAATCTGCACCGCTCGATGCTGCGGTTTACGGGTGAAATGGATAAGATCGCGTCGCTCTCCGTAGCCGATGAGATGGCGGCTGCAGCCAAAAAAGTGCATCACAGGCGGGAACTGCTCGAGAGCTATAAATCGTACCACGCCGTTATGAAGAACTCCATCGCACTGCTTAACATGCTCTACACAAAGCGTCTTGCCGGTGAAGCGGAAGCGGAGTTTATCGACAACACGATGATGGCGAGGATGCAAAAGATACTGCTGGGTTACTACAGCGGTACTTTGCAGATGGAAGAGCCGCTGAAAATCGCAGTGAAAAAGGGTATGAAACGGCCTGAACTGCTGCTGGCGCACGTGCGCATCATCTATGAATACCATCAAAAGCTTCAGGCAGTGGCAACGGGCCTGGAAGCCACAGCCATCGATAGCGAACTCTTGGCGGTCGCCGGGAAACTGGAAGAGCATATTGCACAACAGGAGGAGGGGGTAAAGGAGACGATGCTGCTGCTTTTCGGCAGTGCCATCCTCTTTTTGATCGTCGGGAACGTGGCCTATTACCAGGAGGCGCGCGCACGTCTTATTGCCGACGGACTCCGACAGGAGCTGCAGCAGTTCGTCGATGCGCTCAATGAGAGTGCCATCGTCTCCAAAAGTGACCCGCGGGGCAAGATCACGTTCGTCAACAAGAAGTTTTGCGAGATCAGCGGCTATGCCGATACGGAGCTTTTGGGCCAGCCGCACAATATTATCCGTCATCCCGATATGCCGGCTTCGGTCTTTGCGGAACTCTGGGATACGATTCAGCATAAACGCGTCTTTAAAGCTACCATCAAAAACCGCCGTAAAGACGGTGAGTCGTACTATGTCGACTCGGTGGTCATCCCGATCCTTGGCCTTGACGGCGAGATCGTAGAGTATCTTGCCGTACGCTACGAAGTGACCGAACTCATCAAAGCGCGGGACGAAGCGATGGCGGCGGAAAAAGCAAAGGATTCGTTCTTCTCCAATATGAGTCACGAACTCCGCACGCCGCTCAATGCCATACTCGGATTCTCGCGCCTGCTCTACAACAAATCCGGCGATGCGCATGAGCGTCTGCAGCTCAAAAGCATTGTAGAGAGCTCCGAACATCTGCTGGCGCTGATTAACGATATTCTTGATCTCTCCAAGATCCAGAGCGGAAAGTTTATGATCGATCCGCATCCGTTCCATGCCCAGCAGTCTTTCTTCACCTTTGTGTCGCGTTTTGATTCCTATGTGAAACAGGAGGGGGTTACGTTCCGTTACGAGTTTGACGATTCGCTGAACGTCATGTTGCAGGGGGATTGGACCCGCATAGTACAGGTCTTGAGCAACCTTGTCTCCAATGCCATCAAGTTTACACCGAAAGAGGGCACCGTACTGCTCAAAGCGGCATATGCCGACGGTATGCTTGAAGCGGTGGTCGCAGATACCGGTATCGGTATGAGTGCGGATGTGCAGGAGCGTATCTTCAAGCCTTTCGAACAGGCAGACAGCTCTACGACACGCCATTTCGGCGGTACCGGACTCGGCCTGAGCATCACGACACAGCTTGTCGAGATAATGCATGGACAGATCACCGTGAAGAGCCGCGAAGGAGAGGGCAGCAGCTTTACGGTCTTGCTGCCTCTGGAAGCGGCCCAGGAAGAGCAGTCCGAAGCAGTTGCAGTCGAAACAGAGGATTTTGAACCGTTGAACGGGACGGTGCTTGTCGCTGAAGACAATAAGACAAACCAGATGCTTATTGGCATGCTGCTCGAAGAGTACGGGCTGGCATACGATATCGCCAATGACGGACGTGAAGCGGTGAAAATGTTTGCTGAAAAAACGTATGAGCTGGTATTGATGGATGAGAACATGCCCAATATGAGCGGTATCGAGGCGATGCAGCGTATCAAAGAGAGCGATACGCGAAATGTTCCGATTATCGCGTTGACGGCGAATGTGATGCAGGGCGACAGGCTCCGTTTTGAAGAGGCGGGCATGGACGGTTTTATCGGCAAGCCGATCGACGAAGCGAAGCTTTACAAAACGTTGCGCAGTTTTCTTAAAAAGTAAGTATATAAAATGCACTTAGCTGAGTATTACACCCTTTAAAGTAAAATACGGCAATTTTGCAGGGCATGTAATACGTTACATACCCTGCCAGCAAGGAAAAATAGTATGACCGATGTACTGGTAATCGGTGCCGGCGGTGCCGGACTGGTCGCGGCGCTCAGCGCCAAAGAGGCGGGTGCGAATGTCAAGGTATTGACCAAAAGCTACCCGACGCGTTCGCAGACTTCCATGGCCCAGGGCGGCATTAACGCAGCATTGGCAAGTTCCGAGGCGGATACGCTGGAGTCGCATATCGAAGATACGCTTCGCTCGGCGCAGGGACTCGCCAGCGAAGAGCAGGTGGAAGTGCTCTGCCGTGACGGACTCGAAGCGGTAAAGTGGCTTGAACGCATCGGCGTGCCGTTCAGCCGTACGCTTGATAGCAAGATCGCCCAGCGCCGGCTTGGCGGTGCGGCGGCTCCGCGGGCGTGTTACGCCCAGGACTATACCGGGCTGAAGATGCTGCATACGCTGTATGACCAGTGCAACAAGGCGGGTATCGAGTTTATCAACGAACGCTTTCTGCTCAACTTTATCGTCGAACGCAACGAAAAGGGCACATCGCACGTCAGCGGTGTGACCGCCTTGAACCTGCGCAGCGGCGAGGTCGAGCAGCATGAGGCCACATCGGTCATCATCGCGAGCGGGGGCTACAGCCGTATCTACCACCGCCACTCCACCAATGCCGTGGGTGCTACCGGGGACGGTATCGCCGCAGCGGTGCGCGCAGGGGCACGCCTGTCAGATATGGAGTTCGTGCAGTTCCATCCAACGGCGCTTAAGAACTCCTCCATCCTTATCTCCGAGAGTGCCCGCGGTGCGGGCGGCTATCTGCTCAATGCGCAGGGGGAACGTTTTACCGACGAACTCGCCCCGCGTGACGTTGTGGCGCGCGCCATCCGTGATGAGATCGAGAAGAACGGCGAGGTCTTTTTGGACATCCGCCATCTGGGCGAAGTGTTCATTGACGAACAGCTCCCGCAGGAGCGTAAACTGGCGATCCTCTACGAAGGGGTCGACCCGGTGAACGATCTTATTTCCATCAAGCCTGCCGCACACTACACTCTGGGCGGGATAGAAGTGGATGAGCGTTCGCGTACGGCGGTCAACGGGCTTTACGCCATCGGCGAGTGTGCCAACCATAAGGTACATGGCGCGAACCGCCTCGGGGGCAACTCGCTGCTTGAACTTGCGGTTTTCGGTCTGCAGGCGGGCGTGCAGGCGAGTGCCTATGCCCGGGCCAATGAGATCGTCTGCGAAAACAGCGAACAGCTCAACAGGGACCGCAACTTCGTGCAGGGGGTGAAACACTTCACCAACCAGATCGATTTTTACGAGAAGCATGCCTTCATGGGCAATATCTTCTATAACAACTGCGGCATAGTACGTGACGACATGGGCCTCAAAGCGGTACTGGGCGCAGTACGCCAGATGCAGAAGGAGCTGCCGTTCATGGGGCCAAAAGACAAGTCCAAAGCGTACAACACCAATCTCGTCGAGTTTATTGAGTTCGGCAATATGCTCGAACTCTCGGAGATCGTACTGGTAAGCGCCATCAGCCGGGTCGAGAGCCGCGGCGCTCACTACCGCAGCGACGCTCCCAAGCGTAACGACGAGATGTTCGGGGCCCATACGGTGACCTGGAAAGAAGACGGCGTGCTCTGCGCCGACTTTATGGCATAAGGAAGGGTGATGGTAGGCGTTCCGCAAAGTAAAAAAGAGCGAGAAGAGTCTCTGGTCGTCATAGATGACGAGAGTGATTTCTATTACAATGATGACGATTGGGAAGGGTGTTGCGAAGACCCGATCGAGCTCTATGAAGATGAGCTGTTAAAAGAGGAGGCCAGTGATGAAGATAACGGTTAAACGCTACATCAGCGAGCCGGAGCCGCGTGAAGAGAGGGTCGATTACACGGTCGAGGGCGAAGGGAAGACCCTTCTGGCCATCCTGACGGAGATCAAGACGAAACAGGATCCTTCGCTGACGTTTGCCTCGGGCTGCCGCAGTTCGGTCTGCGGGAGCTGCGCCGTGCGTGTCAACGGCACAGAGGTGCTCTCCTGCGCCTACAAGCCCAAAGAGGGCGACCTGGTCGAGCCTTTGCGCAACATGCCGGTCATCCGTGACCTGGTGGTGGATGCGGGAGCGGTAACAGCGTGCAATACGGCCGCACAGGCCTGGGCCGTGCAAAACGATGAGAACACGCCGGTCAGCCCGGAAGATGAAAAAGCGAATGAACTGCAGAGCGACTGTATTCTGTGCGGTTCGTGCTACAGCGCCTGCCCTGTCTACGCGCTCAAACCGGAATTTATCGGACCGTTCGCCCTGACGCGGAACTGGCGTTACGTCAGTGACGTACGCGAAGAGGGTACGGCAGAGAAGATCGCAGCGGTACAGCAAAACGGCATCTGGGACTGTACGCTCTGCAACGAGTGCGTGCCTGTCTGTCCGCAGGGGATCGCACCGAAGCAGGATATTCAGATGCTGCGTACCAAGAGCGGTGTTATGGGCTATATGGACCCGAACCTGATGGGCGGTTTCGGAGGCGGTTTTGATACGGGAGGTATGCCGGATTTCGGAGCGCCTTCATTTTAAGAGATTTTAATAATACATCAGTTTTAGATTGTTATACTACGTTATAAAAGGATTTGAATGGCAAAAGAGCACTCGTTAGACATATCGGCAAAGATCGATATGCAGGCGTTCAAAGATGCATTGAACCAGGTCGACAAAGAGGTCGGTGCCCGTTATGATTTTAAAGGGATCACCTGGAGTGTGGATTACAAAGAGAAGGAGAAGGCGCTTGTGCTGATCGCCTCGAGCGATAACAAGCTCGATGCGTTGAAAGATATCGTGATCGGCAAACTGGTCAAACACGGCCTCTCCTCCAAAGTGCTGGACGAACTGCGTGTAGAAGATGCAAGCGGGGGTACGCGCAAAGCGACCTACAAGATCGTCGACTACATCGAATCCAAAGAGGCTAAAAAGATAGTTGCCGAGATCAAAAACCTCAAGCTAAAGGTGACCGCCCAGATCGAAGGCGATCATATCCGCGTGAAGTCAAAGCAGATAGATGACCTCCAGAAGGTCATGAGAGAGATTCGCGCAGGAGAGTGGGACGCACCGATCGTCTTTGAAAACATGAGATAAAACAGTGAAACAGCTTCGTCAGACAGCGATAGAGACCGTTCCGAAATATGCGCGCTTCATGCGTGTTGACAAGCGGTTCATCGCTGAAGGCGAGCAGATAGCGTTTAACCTCTATGAGCCAGCCGAAAAGAGCGCTATGAGCCTTTTCCTGCAAAGCGATACCGTGGTCGACGATGATGCGAAGGAGCGCTTAAGAGCGATCGAACTGCTCTACATCAGCGAGGCCGAGCGCCGGCAGTTTGAAGATTATGTCGCCAGGCATCTGCGCTCGATCGCCCGAAACAGCGAGATGCCGCTGGATGAAAAAGTAACGATCATCTACGAGAAAGCCTCTGAAGCACTCGAGTCGATGTTCCAAAACCCCGAAGCCCTGGAAAATGTCGCCAAAGCAGAGACCATCGTCGGCGGCGTCGTCGACACGATCCTGCATGACAATGCCACGGTCGCATCGCTGATGAAGATCACGGCGCATGACTACTACACCCATACACACTCCATCAATGTAAGTTTCTATGCGCTCTGCCTCGGGGATTTTCTTCGTATGGGGGAGAAAGACCTCGAAGCGCTGGGCATGGCAGCGTTGCTGCATGACCTAGGCAAGAGCAAAGTCAGTGAGACGATCATCAACAAAAACGGCCGTTTAAGCGATGCGGAGTTCGAGGTGATGAAAGGGCATCCGGGTATGGGCTATGACATCGCCTGTTCGCTGGGCATCAGCGACAATCGCGTCCTTTCCGGCATCCGTCATCACCATGAAAAGGTTGCCGGACACGGTTACCCTGACCGTCTTGGCGGAGAAAGCATCTCTAAATTTGCCCGGATCATAGGCGTTTGCGATGTGTTTGATGCACTAACGACCAAGCGCTCCTACAAAGAGCCGATGCGCTCGTTCGACGCACTTTTGCTGATGAAAAACGAGATGCGTGACCATCTTGATATGGACGTTGTCAACAGCTTTATACGAATGTTAAGAGAGTAAGTGTACAATCTGTTAGCATGTGTTAGCCAGCCAAACGCTCTGTTTGGCACGACGAGGAGTAGTGATGGGTAAGATGACCGTAGCGGAAGCTGCCGCGCATTTTAATGTGTCGAAAGAGGCCGTTCATAACCGGATACGCAGGGGTACGCTCGATTGTGTCATCGAGCATGGGGTGAAATACGTACTGGTCGGCGAGACAAAAAGTGAACAGCCGAGCGATGACAGCCGTTACTACGGTTATATCGAAAAAGAGAACGAGCGCCTCAAGAGCCGCGTAGAACAGCTGGAAAACGAAACGAAAACATTGCGGGTGCAGCGTGAAGAGATGCTGATCAGCGAACGCGACAAAGTCGAACAGATCTATAAAGAGCGTGATGAACAGCTGCGCAACGTTCTCCAGGTCGTTGCATCGAAGTTCCTGAGCCATGTCAATGTCGACAGCGTCATTGAAGAAGCGGTAACCGCAGAGGTGATTGAGCCCGAGGTGGTGCAGGACGAACCGGTACTGCTGAAAGACTTTTTGAAACTTAAGCAGTACAAGAAGAAACACAAAGAGAAGATCAAAGAGCGCTTTAAAAAACTGCGCGGCAAAGATAAGCGTATTATCGAGAGAGAGGATGGAAAACTCTATCTTGACCCCCATCAATATGACTACCGCGACCTTCTGAAATAAATTATTTCCTGCTCCCGCGGGACCTGCTGCCGTCGCTGCGCGGAGCAGCTCTCTGCCCGCTCTTATATTGACGGTTGAAACAGCTTTGGCAGATGTTGTACTGCGAATTGAGCGGCAGCGGCTTTGTACAGAGCCGGCAGCGCGGGACAAAATGGCTCTGCTTGAGCGAATTCTCTATAAAACGGTTCAAGATGCCCCGGGTGTTTCGTGCTTTTTCGGCATCGACAAAATACTCAGCGAAACGGTAGCTCAGCCAGAGGTAGAGCGAGATCTCCTTTACCCGGTCCTCCGCATCGCGCAGCTGCTCCATCGTCTGCGCAAAGTCAGGCAGATCCGAGGGCGGGATGTAGGCGACGGGCTTGTGCTGCTCAAGGGCGCGTATATAGCGTTCATAGGCACTGACAATGTAGGGTGACTGTGTTGAAATCGGGGCACAGGCGAGGTGGAACTTTGTCGGCAGGTCGAGCCGGTAGTGGTCGACGATCGCGGCGGCTTCGTCCATCGTTTCGAGGTTGGCCGCGCGGAACGGCCCGTCAAACTGCATGTTTTTGACAAAAAAGTGCAGGATCTCCGAGAGGGACTCCTCTTCAAGAATGGAGCCGACGAGCTTGATATGTTCAAGGTTGGCCATGACGCTGAAGGGGATGGTGATCGGCTTGGCGGGTTTGTGGTAGTGTTTTTGCAAAACCTGCAGCACGTCGGGCTTCAGTGCCCCGACAAACCCTTTTTCATGCAGACCGTAACGCCCGGCACGTCCGGAGATCTGGTGGATCTCCGAAGGGAGCAGTTCGCGCTGCTGTTCCCCGTCGAACTTGTCGCCGCGGGAGAAAAGAATGGTCTGGATGGGAAGGTTGAGCCCCATGGCGATAGCGTCGGTAGCGATGAGCAGTTCGGTCTCGCCCTCCCTGAAACGGCGCGCTTCCTCACGGCGTACTTCCGGGCTCAGGTTCCCGTAGACGACACTGACGCTGTAGTTGCGCGAGAGCTGCTGTTTGAGACGCAGGACGTCTTTGCGGCTGAAGGCGATGACGGCAGTACCCGGACGGATCTCCGAGAGCGGTGTCGCGCGGTGCATCAGCTCCAGCGGGTTCTTGCGTTCGAACTCGATGATCTCAAGCGGTTCGCCGAGATATTCGGCCAGGGCGGTGACCGCCTCTTTGGCATTGGGCGAGCCGGTCATGATGATCGTTTTTGCCGGGGCGCCGATGATGGCATTCGCCCAGGCCCAGCCGCGGTCTCTGTCTCCGAGCATCTGCACCTCGTCGATGACACAGACGTCAACATCGACTTCGAAGTTGAGCATCTCTATCGTAGAGCTGATATGCGTCGCTTCATCGCTCATGATCTGCTCTTCGCCGGTGACGAGAGAGGATTCGATACCCATCTCCTTAAGGCCTTCATAGCCCTCAAGCGCAAGGAGACGCAGCGGTGCGAGGTAGTAGCCGGTATCTGCATTCTTGAGTGCCTGCATCGCCTGATAGGTCTTCCCGCTGTTGGTCGGACCGACATGAAATATGAGACGGCGGCGCATCTCCCTTGCAAGAGGGAAGAGGTTCTTGAAGTCGCGGATGGTACGTCCGAGCAGCTCCTGTCGCTGACGCTTGAGCACCGCCTGCTGTATATCCTGGTTGAACTTGTAGAGGATCTTTTTGGTCAGTTTATGCGTGATGTGCAGCGTATCGCCCAGTTGCGCAAGGAGGTGCGTATAGACCATCTCATAGAGCTCCTCATCGCCGAAATTAAGGAGCTTCGCGTGTTCGCGGCATTCGGCCACAAGGTGCTCAAGTTCGGATATGAACATTCGTTCATATCGTGTTTTTTCACCGAGTACGGACTCTTTTACGCCGAGCGGTTTGCCGTACCAGAGGCTGCGGACCAGACGCTCTTTGGGGAGTGTGAGCGTGAGCCGGTAGGGGTATGTTTTTTCCTGAAAGGGAAGTCTCATGTCGGTATAGACCGTGAGGATCACGTCGTAGGCACTCTGTTCAACCGCTTCAACGGCGGTATCGCGGTTCAAGACACTCAGCAGAAGTTCATCGCTTAGGTCTGTGGCGTCGATCGCATCACCGGGGGGAGCAGATTTAAGGGCGTTGACGATCTGTTCCGGGGTGAGGTAGGGGTGATGCGCATCAAGGGTCTGTAAAAAGGCGTCGAGCTGCTGCTGTTTTTGAGCGATCATCTTCTCTTTGGCATCACTGATCTCTTTAAAAAGCTGTTCGGATTCGCCCTCGTCCAGATAGGTGTAGGAGAACGCGGAGGTCTTGAGCGGCTGGATCTTTTTGAATGTCGCGTTCAAGACGTTGTAGGAGAGTACGGCATTGAACTCCAGACGGTCTTCATAGTCGAAGTGGCCGTCGAGTTTTTTCTCCAGTGCGGCGCGTTTTTGCTCATGCCGGATATGCTCAAGTTTGGAAGCCATCTTCTCCGGAGTGATCTTCTTTGTGCGGATATCGATGAAGGCGTTGTGAAGCAGCAGTGCCTCCTCCTTTGTGACATCCATGGTCTCAAGGATGGAAGCGATCTTTTCCGTACGCTCGATAGCGGGTTCTTTGGGCTTGTCGCTGAGGTAGAGCTTGCCCTCCGCTTTAAAAAAGGCAACGATATGCTGACGGATATCGATATCCGCATCAGACCAGAGACGGCGGAAGGTGCGTACCAGTTCCTCTTTTTCCCAGCTGTCGGGTATGATGCCCAGCGTATGCGCCAGTTCGGTAAGCGTCGCCGTATCGACACGGACGATCCCCTCGTCAAAGCCTTCGTCGCCGAAATAGTGGCGAATCGCCTGGTTGAGTTTAGAGTGTTTTTTCTTCTTTTTAGACATGGGAAATGGTAGCGTAAAGCAGGTTGTTTTGTGCTTTGTCACATTGGGGAAAGTTTGAAGATCTTTTTGCTAAGCTTGTTATAGTAATTATCAGTCAAAGGTGAAGAGATGAAGTTCCTCCTGATCCTGGGTATCGCCGTACTCTCTTATGCACTGGAGAGTACGCAGTGGCTTCGCCCCGCGATAGCAGAACCGGCAGACAATACGTTGACACAGGAGCGGATCGCTTTGGGCAAACTGCTCTTTTTCGACCAGCGGCTCTCTCAACGTGAAGATATCTCGTGTGCCACCTGTCATAATCCCTACCTGGCCTGGACGGACGGTCTCTCCAAAGCGGTAGGGAATGCACATAAAAAAGGGCGAAGAAACACGCCGACTATCGTCAACAGCGGTTACCAGAAGAGCTTTTTCTGGGATGCTCGTGCAAATACGCTTGAAGAGCAGGCCCTGGGTCCCATAGAAGCACATAACGAGATGGGTATGGACCTGGATGCGCTTGAGCAAAAGCTTTCGGCTATCAAGGGCTATGAAGCGCTGTTCGAAGCGGCCTATCCCGATGAACCGATAGACCGTCATACCGTTGCAAAAGCGCTGGCATCGTTTGAGCGTTCCATCATCTCGGATAATGCCCCGTTTGACCGCTGGATCAGAGGTGATGCACAAGCGATTTCTGACGATGCCCAGCAGGGTTTTGAGCTTTTTATCGGCAAGGGGCGCTGTACAAGCTGCCATAGCGGTTTCAACTTCAGCAACGGCGGTTTTGCGAATATTGCACTGGGAGACAGAGATCTCGGTATCTACGAGCTTACCAAGAACCGTATCTGGTATGGGGCATTTAAAACACCGACACTGCGTGAAGTCGCACGGACGGCACCTTATTTTCATGACGGTTCGGTCCATACCCTTGGAGAAGCCGTGCATATCTGCGGCAACGGCGGGCGGTACCGGGACATTCCACGTTCGCCGTTTTTTCAGGATCGGATGATTGACGGGGAAGAGGTGCATTTGATTGTGCTCTTTTTACAGACACTCAGTTCGAAGAATGAAGAGTTTGATCTTCCCGGAGAGTTTCCAAAATAATTGATATATAGGTGATTGGCTCTGCGTATATATTATGATAGAATTGTAGCCTTATATATTACAGCAATTTATTTATGAGGCAGCGGGACAGTATGCGGTACGATCACTTTATAAGGGTATTATGGATGCCCCTTTTACTGGTTTTAACAGGCTTTTCAGCACCGGTAGACATCGATGACGGTGCGTCATTTCACGCACTCGATGCGACAGAGATGGGGACAAAGAACCAAGCCGTCTGCCGTCAGTGCCACATGGTGGATTTTACAGCGAAAGACCAGGCGCCGCAACTATGGGCTAAAGCAAAACCGATGGAGAAAAGCTCGATCAGGAACCTTGAAGTGACGCCGGAAGAGCCGGATGCTTTCTCCATCGCTTGCCTCAGCTGTCATGACGGCAGCAGTGCATCAAACGTCATGAATGCTCCCATTAGCCCCTGCGGATTGAAGGGTACGGGAGCGGTTACAGACAGGGGGGCAAACCACCCTGTCTTTTTGAAGTATCCGGATTTTAAGCCTGATCTTCAGGGGCAATACATGGCGCTAAACGGCGAATGGTCCGATGCATCGACGGTTTCGGATCTGCTGCGCGATGAGCAGATCGTCTGTGTCAGCTGCCATGTTCCGCACCACAGCGACAAAGCCGGGTATCTGCGAACAACGATGCGGGGTTCTGCCCTGTGCATCGGCTGCCATAAGAAATAGTGCGGTTTGGACTGAAACGGTGAGACTTCTTTTTGTAATGGGCATACTGTTCGGTATAAGCTTGGCTGAGCCAAACTGGGTGCAGCCTGAAGTACCCGAACCCGAGAACAACAGGTTGACCGACGAGCGTATTGCACTGGGGAAGCTGCTCTTTTTTGACAAGCGCCTCTCGAAAGGTGACGATATCTCCTGCGGTACATGCCACATCCCCTACAATGCCTGGACGGACGGCCTTCCTACAGCGATTGGCCATAACAACACCAAAGGGCGCAGAAATACGCCGACTATCGTCAACAGCGCTTATCAGCATAGCTATTTCTGGGACGGACGGGCAAAGAGTCTTGAAGAGCAGGCTTTTGGCCCCATTGAAGCGCATGACGAGATGGCGATGCCGGCAGAAGCGGCGGTGGCAAAAATAGCGGCTATTGCCGGTTACCGGGAACTTTTTGAAAAGGCGTACCCCTCTGAAGGGGTGAGCAAGACGACTATTGCAAAAGCATTGGCATCGTTTGAGCGGACGATCGTCTCAAAAGATGCCCCGTTTGATGCGTGGATCCGCGGCGACAAAGATGCCGGTTTGAGCAGGGCGGCCCTCGAAGGGTTTGCCCTGTTTATGGGGAAAGGGAAGTGCTTCAAGTGTCACGACGGTTTTAACTTCAGTTATGAGAGTTTTGAGAATATCGGTTTGGGAAGTGAAGACCTCGGGGTATATGAGCTGAACAAGAACCCCATCTGGTATGGCGCATTCAAAACACCGACACTGCGCGAAGTGGCCGATACCGCCCCCTATTTTCACGACGGATCGGTCCATACGCTTGAAGAGGCCGTACATATATGCGGTAACGGAGGGCGCTATAAAGACGCCCCCCGTTCGCCCTTCTTCAGGGACCGCGGTATCGGTATGGAGGAGATGCGTGCTATTGTGGCGTTCCTGGAGACGCTTAGTTCCCAAACGGAAGAGTTTGAACTTCCCAGCAAATTTCCCGAGTAATGTGACTATGTAAGAGAAGCCCTAAGGCTTTTGCGTTACACTCGCGAAAAAAAGAGGTGAGTTTTGCCGATGGATGAACTGTTTCCCGACGAATGGACGCAGGAGGAGTACCTGCGCGAAAAAAAACGGCTCGAACGCGAAGGGGTAAAAGTCCTTCTGATCGACACTATCCTCTCCTCTATCGACGGGGCAGATACGGCTGTTTACAACCCTTTTGAACTTGCGAAAGAGCCCGAAGGCTCCGTCTTCGTCTTCTATTGCGATACCGGCAAGGCGACCAAAGAGCGGCTGAAGGAGTTCAGAGCGAAATTTCCCGCTCAGCACTGTATCTCTTTGCGCGGCGGACGCGGTTACTGGCGGAAGAACCTGACCATACACGATGGTGAATCATGAGTCCGCAAGAACACCGCGAGCGTCTTGCACACTACCTGAAGCAGCTCGAGCAGGGCGCCTTCTTTGATGCCCATGAAACGCTCGAAGCCATCTGGTTTCCGCGCCGTTTCGAAGAGGAGCGGGAGATGAAGCTGCTTAAGGGGTTTATTAACGCCGCAGTCAGTTTCGAGCTGATCAAGCGCGGCCGGCCGGAACCTTCGGCGCGGGTCTGGAAGAACTATCTCAAGTACCGTCCGCTGCTCGAAGAGATAGCGAGCGAACATAGCGGTGTTTACCGTGAAATGGCCGTGAAGGTCGAATCTATGAGGAGAGAACATGAAAGAATTTATGCAGGCAATGGCGTTTCGGCATGCGTGTAAACGTTTTGACACGGCTAAAAAGATCCCTGAAGATGAACTGACGCAATTGATGGAGGTCATCCGTCTTTCGCCCTCTTCGTTCGGAATGGAACCGTGGAGGGTGATCGTTGTCCGCTCATCCGAGCTCAAAGAGAAGCTGCGCCCGCTGTGCTGGAACCAGCCCCAGATCACCGAATGCAGCGAGCTGGTAGTCTTTACCACCGACAACGAGAGCGTCAAGGCGAACACAGAGTATGTCAAGTCGATGTTCTCGCGCCGCGGGCTGGATGCAGAGATGACGGCAAAATACCAGCAGGTCTATGCCGATTACCTTTCGGCGCTCGAAAAGGATGAACGTTTGCTGGAAAACTGGACGGCGAAGCAGTGCTACATCGCCGCGGCGAACCTGATGACCGGAGCCGCCGCGTTGCAGATAGACTCATGCCCTGTCGAGGGGTTTGAAAAAGAGAAAGTCGAAGCGTGCCTTGGTCTCGAACAGGGGCACCATGCGGCATTGATAGTGGCGCTTGGTTACCGTACACAGCCGCAAAGTGAACGTGCGCGCCTTGAAATGGATGAGATCGTCAAATATATGTAAGCGAGACTCCGGTGTCTGATATTCCGCCGGTATCTTTTGCCTTATTTTGCCGATGCGCTATAATTCGCTTCAAACAGCTGAAGCATCTTCAGGATGCTTCGCTTCTACAGGGCAGCCAATGAAAAAACTTCTCCTTACCTCTTTCTTGATTACTGCACCGCTGTTGGCGGTGGTCAATATCGCACCGGTCGATGTCGGTGCCAAACCGGGCCTATCGGGTCATATCGCGGGAACCGCCACGACCAAGCGCGGCAATACGGAAAAAGACGAATACAGCGGCGACCTGAAGATCCAGTATGACGAGGGTACGGATTATGTCGCATGGGGCGTGTTGTCGTATAACTATGGCGAAGCCTCGGGTGTGAGCAATGAAGACAAAGCCTACGCGCACCTGCGTTTTATCCATAAGCTCTACGGCGACGACTGGTGCGGTGAACTGTTCGCACAGACGCAAAACGACAAGTTCCGTTCCATCCAGGCCCGTACACTCGGCGGTGCCGGAATCCGGTGGCGCTTTTTCAACACGGAAGCCTGGGGCAGGGGGTATGCAGGCCTTGGCGCATTTTACGAGTATGTGGATTATTCCGACTCCCAGATCAACCCCACGGAGAACACGGCCCGCCTTAACAGTTATGCCGCATACACCAAAGGCTTTGGTGAGGCGTCACGTCTTTCGTACATCGGCTACTATCAGCCCCGCCTTAACGAGACGGGCGATTACATCGTATCGCAGACGCTGGAGCTCAAACTGAAGATCTATCTGCAGTTGAGCCTCAGCTTCAAGTTCGATTATGACTATGATGCCGCTCCGCCTGCAGGCGTCAAAAAAGAGGACATTGTCCAGACGACGTCACTGGTGTGGGATTTTTAATCCGCTTTTTCGATAACTCTGCTGTAGCGCAGCGATATAAAGGCGGCCAGAGCGACAGCCGCCGCCCACATAAAGAGGTGTGAGGGCCAATACTCATAGATATACCCCGCACCTACCGCCCCGATAAACCCACCCATCCCGTATGCGATACCGGCGAAGAACTGCTGGGCCAGTTTTTTTTGTGCGTAAAGCGAGAAGAGATAGCTGATGGCTGCCGAATGGAAAAGGGCGAAACTGAGCGCATGGATACTCTGTGAGAAGAAGAGTATGCCGAGGTTGGTCGGGAAGAGGTCGACGAGCAGCCACCTGAATGCGGTAGCCAGCGTTGTGATCTGCAGCAGAAGCAGCAGGTTCAGCCGGAGCAGAGGGCCCTGGAAGTAGAGCATGACGATCTCGACGATCACGCCGAAACTCCAGAGGTAGATGGTCATATCCATCGAGATGCCGTGGTCGGTCTCATAGATCGTAAAGAAGTTGTAAAAGGCGCCGAAACTGACCTGCATCAGCGCCAGCCCCGCCCAGAGCGGCCAGTGGCCGGCTACGCGCCTGAATGCACCGGGTTCGGGCGGTGTCGCGGCGGACGTGGTCGTTTGCGCCTCGTCTTTGACGATACGGTAGCCAAAAAGAGCGGTGAAGAGCGCCATGGTGACGAGGTAGGCGACAGCCACCTCGGCAGAGCTGAGAAACTTGACCAGCACGAGTGCCACGGCGATAAAACCGATGGAGCCGAAGAGGCGGATCTTTCCGTAGCGCTCCTTGCCGATATGCGAGAGCGCGATCACCTCGATGTAGGGAAGGATGAGGGCCAGCCCTATCCCCAATCCTATATTGGTCAGCAGCAGTCCCCAAAAAGAGTGCAGTACGGCGAAGAAAAGCAGGGCGCACAGGGCCATCAGCCCCAGGGCGGCGTTGAAAATAGCGCGGTTGAGCTGGAGACCTCCAATGAAAAGAAACGGGATGGCGAAACGTACCAGCGGCGCACTGGCGAAGATGATGCCGATCTCCGAGGGGGTGTAGTGCAGCATCGAAAGCACTTTGGGCATAAAGATAATATGGACCGCGATGACGGCAAAGTAGAAAAAGTAAAACGCGCCGATGAGCAAAGGCATAAAAGCTGCGGCCCGCTATTCGTAGATGACGGCGGTTCGGCTGATAAGGTCGTGAAGGGCGCGTTTGTCCCGTCGCATAAAACCGATGAAGAAACCGATAAGGGTGATGGCGGAGATGAAGTAGCCGATAAAGCGTACGGCCAACTGGAACCATGACGCGTTGTGCAGTGTTTTGGCGTCGACGACCCGGGTACGTGCCATCTTTTTACCCGGTGTCTGGCCATTGCGCCTCCACATGAAAGTGTAAACGGCCATCGAAAGCAGGATCTGGATGATGGAGACAAGCGGATCGGGCGCATTGCTCACTGCCGCTTCGCTCTGGACTATGACATCCATCGCCCCGGCACGCTTTGTCTCGTCGTATCCGAAGATCGCGACAATAAGCAGGGTGACCGGCAGCCCGATCATAAAGATGTCCGTCACAAATCCAAGTGCGCGTGATCCGAAACCGGCATAGCGTACGGCTGGTGCCTGCGGTTGTTTATGGTGCTGTTTTTTCGTATGTTTTATCTCTCTCCATCGCATGGGCGAATTATAGCATGGAAAAGTATTAAAACTTAAACTGTTTGTTGCCGTTTTATTCGATACAAGTCAGTATTACATTATCATCAATCTTTTGATTTTATTATAACTCCGGTTGTTAAGTTAATGTGAAATTTATCTCAGGAGATGTAGTATGAAAGACTTGAAATTATCGCAAAGGTCCGTGATGGAACGCTTTATGGAAGAGAACGATTTTATCGTCTCGAAGACCGATACCAAAGGTCGGATCACCTACTGTAATAAAATCTTTATGAACATGGCCGAATATGAAGAGGAGGAGTTGCTCGGGCAGCCTCACAGCATCATTCGTCATCCGGACATGCCCAGAGTCGTCTTTAAGTATCTTTGGGACGAGATCGCACAAAAACGCGAAGTGTTCGCCTTTGTCGTCAATCAGACCAAGAACAAGAACCACTACTGGGTCTTTACCCACGTCACGGCGTCGCTGGATGAACGCGGTAACATTATCGGGTATTACTCCGTACGCCGCAAGCCCAACCCAAAAGCACTCGAAGTGATCAAACCGCTTTACAAAGCGATGCTCGCGGCTGAGGCCAAAGGCGGAATGGACGCGTCTTTTCAACTGCTCGTAGACGTATTAACAGACAAAGGAATGGATTATGACGAACTCATCATCGCTCTTCAAGAATAATCAGACACTTTTTTTCCTGGCGGCTTTGATGGCTGTTTCGCTCTATGGCGTATTTGCCGGAGACTATCTGCTTGCGGGTTTGGTCGCCGCTGCTGCGGCAATCGGCCTGTTCATTCCTGCGTCGGGAGCATATGCACAGGGAAATCCCGAGCTGCAAAAAGATGTTCGAAGGGTGTTGAGAGCTGCTGCACAGGGTGACCTGGAACAGCGTATCACCCATATCCATTCACCCAACCCCGAGCAGGAAAATGTCGCGTGGGCGGTCAATGACGTACTCGATCAGCTTGAAGCGTTTATGCGTGACGCGGAGACGACGATCCGTTATTCATCCGAAGGGAAGACATACCGCCGTACGTACCCGTCGGGCATGCACGGTATCTTCCGGACTACGGCAGAGGAGCTCAACGAAGCGATCTCCGCTATTGCACAGGGGCATGCGACCAAGATGAAAGGGGAGCTCTCAGGACAGCTTCATGATCTCGGCGGCGGTCTTACTGCGGGTCTGAACGTCATCCAGGATGAGATAGTACTGGGCGAAAAAGAGTCGCACGAGATTGTTGACGCGGCACAGGAGACGGCAGACCTCTCGGCCCAGAACCTTGCAAGCGTCGAAGAGGTAAGCGAAAACCTTGCAAAGCTGGCACACCTGATTGCAAACTCGCATGAGGGTATCCTCAGTCTTGGCGGCCGGTCGCGCGAGATCTCCGAAGTCGTCGGGCTGATCAAGGATATCGCAGATCAGACCAACCTGCTGGCATTGAACGCGGCGATTGAAGCGGCCAGGGCCGGTGAACACGGCCGCGGCTTCGCGGTTGTCGCCGATGAGGTCCGCAAGCTGGCTGAACGTACGCAGAAAGCGACGCATGAGATCGAGATCACCATCTCTGCGCTGCAGCAGGAGTCGACGGAGATCCAGGCCAACTCCGAACAGGTCTCCTCTATCGCAGAGGCTTCCAATGAGAGCATCCAGAGTTTTGCACAGACATTTGAAAACCTGACGAACATCGCAAAAAAATCGTCACTCTCCGCACTCAATATCCAGAACCGGCTCGTCGCAACGCTGTTTAAAGTAGACCATATTGTTTTCAAGTCCCATGCCTACACGACGGTACTTGAAAATAAACAGGGCGAATCATTTACAGAGTATGCGAAGTGCCGTATGGTACAGTGGCATCATACCGACGGCGCCGAGCGTTTCGGATCCACGCCATCGTACAAAGCGCTTCTTGCTCCGCACAAACGCGTCTATGAGACGGTAGAGAAAAATCTTGAGTTTGTCGAAAACGATACGGTTCTAAAACCGGTCAATATCGATAAGATCGTCACAAACTTCACAGAGATGGAAAGTGCATCGCAGAGCTACTTCAGGACACTTGACACGATGCTGTCGGAGTTCAGCGAGGCACAACGCAAAGAGGCGTGATTTACGAACGGTTAACCAAGGAGGAGTAAACTTAGGTTATCTCTTTAGAACGGACCTTATTTAGAGATATTCATTAAAACGCTCCTTAATTAAAAAAATTCAAAGCTATCTTCGGGCCGCCTCCTAGGCCCGGACATATCCTCTTTTTAAAATTTCCCGGCATTTAATCTATTAAAAAAATAAATATCATGATACAATGACGCTTATTAGTTCTATGTAAGCACAGCTTTACTATACTTACGCATGAATAATGAGCATGT
>JBFEWT010000057.1:0-12529 GCA_041546225.1 Sulfurimonadaceae bacterium | reverse complement strand
TAATCGCTCAGCGGCTCGATCGCACGGTAATCAACCTGAATCGACTCGGATGTATTCAAGGGTGCAGTCATCGTCTTGACAGATCGTTCCAGCTGCCCGCTTTGCGAATAGTAAACGACCAAAACCTTTTTCATATCTACCCTATCATATTTTTTAATAAAGGTGGTTATTATATCAAAAAAAAATTAGAAAATGGTAGAATGGCAGCAGTAATATAATCAAAAGGAGTAGCAAAATGAAGCTTTTGGGGGCAGTATCAATAGTATTGATTTCACTTGTTGCATTCAGCGGATGTACTAAAAAAGAGTCCAAAGAGAACTGGAACAATGTCAAAGAAGGTACGAAAAAGACATGGAAATCTATTAAACAGGACTTCTCTGAGGCTACAAAAGAGCTCAACGAATAGTAAAGCAGCGGAGCAAGCTCATAACGGAAGTTATGGCTACGCTTTTTGCTCGTTAATGTAGTTTGTCAATGATGTAGCTGTTGCAAAAACACTCTGCGCATCGGCAAGGTTTGCCACTTTTACACCGTACTCTTTCTCAAGTACCAGCGTCAGTTCGATCGCATCTACCGAGTCGAGCCCCAGTCCGTCATCGCCAAAGAGCGGGTCCATATCGCCGATTTCATCCGCTTCGATATCTTCAAGACCCAGACCTGCAATGATCTTCTCTTTTAAATCGTCTGTTGTTACCATAATAAGAAAACCTATATTTTTTTTTGACAGTTTAGCATGATTTGCTTTATAAAAAAAACCGTATGCGCATAATTGCTAATGCAGATGCATACGGATCACCATACCAATCCGAAAAATCCAGCCATCCATCGTAAGCTCATCGACAAGATTGCCCTCGGTATCTGTGACGGTTGTTCCGTTACTGCCTGTCAAAGCGATATCTGCACCGGAAAGATAATCAAGGGACATCTTGAAATTGGCACCTCGTCCCCCTGCGACAAATGATACTCCCGGTACCACTGCAGCAGCATCACCCATTGCCAGGTCTGCCCCATAATAGTCCGGGTCGATGTAAAGAACACCCAGGTGCGGGCCGATCGTGACCGCATCGGATACACGGTAAAACACTCCGATATCCGCTTGTGAAACATCCGCTTCAAAATCCGGCTCCACAAACATCCTGCCCGCACCGGCAGTTACGGCCACTCTCCATTTGGGCTGATTGAACTCGTAGCCTAAGTTCAGGTTCGGCATGATCGCACTCTTTGTTTTGAGTTCGTCTTCAGTTGTACCCTGTTTTACGACAAGCGACGCGTTCTTGTTCGTCAAAAAGGTGGTTGGGGCCGTATCGATTAAAATACTGTGTGTTGCCGCCAAAACAGGGCTCATACCCATACTCAACAATCCGATCAATACGCCGTTACATATTTTTTTCAATGCTTTCTCCTTGATATCGATAGCTTAGATCTGCACAGAGGCACTCCGCTAGTACAGGGCAGTGATAAGTTCGGGAGAGATCTTCCAGGCATCGGCACTGACCTCTTTGTCCCGCAAAACATCCAGGCGCATTAAAAAGTAGTCCCGTGCCACTTCTATGGCACCGAGACTCTTGAGATGCTCCGTAGGCACCTGGCAGTCAACCATCTCGAATCCCCACGCTTTAAGGTGGGCGACCAGTACGGCAAATGCCGCTTTGGAAGCATCGTTTTGCCTGGCGAACATCGATTCACCGCAGAAGAGCCCCCCGACGGCTACCCCGTAAAGCCCTCCGACCAGCTCGCCCTCATAGTAGGCTTCTACAGAATGCGCATAGCCCATACCGAAAAGTGTCGTATAGGCTTCTATCATCTCCGGCAGGATCCAGCTTCCCTTCTGGCCGGGTCTTGGCACACTCCCGCAGTTTTGCAGGACCTCTTCAAATGCCGTGTCAAATCGGTACTCAAACCGCCCTATGCGCTTTTTCAACGAACGGCGCAGTTTAAAGTCATCCAGGTTCATTACAAGGCGCGGGTCGGGAGACCACCAGAGTATGGGGTCGCCTTTTGCATACCAGGGGAAAATACCGCTGCGGTATGCCAGCATCAGTCGTGAGGGGATCAGGTCGCCGCCGTAAGCGAGGATGCCGTCTTCGTTTGCTTCGCTGGGGTGGGGGAAACGCTGCTCGTAGGTATTAATCCTCGGGATCATCAACTGAAGGTGAACTCCAGCTCTTTCTTATAATCGACCATCACCTTGCCGCCGTTTTTCAACGCGCCAAAGAGCATCTCGTCCGTCAGGCGGTCTTTAAGCTGCTCCTGGATGACGCGTCCAAGCGGACGGGCACCCATCGCTTTATCGTAACCCATCTCGGCAAGATACCCGCGTGCTTTGTCCGTGATCTCGACCGATACTTTTTTCTTTTTGAGCTGCAGGTTCAGCTCGGCGATAAACTTGTCGACAATGCTGTGGACAACGTCCATCTCAAGCGGCGCGAACTCGACTACCCCGTCAAGACGGTTTCTAAACTCCGGCGTAAAGAAGGACTTCAGCGCTTCATGACGCGAAATGCTCTGGTCTGCATTGAAGCCCATGACACTGCGCTCCGTTGCACCGATGTTTGAGGTCATGATAAGAATAACGTTTTTAAAGTTCGCCTTGTAGCCGTTGTTGTCCGTCAGTGACGCACTGTCCATCACCTGCAGCAGGATGTTGATGAGTTCGGGATGCGCTTTCTCTATCTCGTCAAGCAGAAGAACCGTATAGGGGTGCTTGCGGATCGCCTCTGTCAGCAGGCCGCCCTGCTCATACCCTACATATCCCGGAGGTGCGCCTACCAGACGGCTGAGCGCATGCTTCTCCATATATTCACTCATATCGAAACGCTCGAAATGCACACCCAGTATGTCTGCCAGCGACTTCGCCAGCTCGGTCTTGCCCACCCCGGTCGGACCGGAGAAGAGGAACGAAGCGATCGGGTGATCTTCCGGGTTCAGGCCCGCGCGGCTGCGCTTGACAGCCAGAGCGACTTTCTCGACCGCTTCATTCTGGCCGATAACACGTGCTCTGAGCTGCTCTTCGAGTCTCTGCAGTTTCTCGACATCGTCTTCGCCGATACGCGAGGTCGGAACGCCGGTTATCTTGGAGATGATCGCTTCGATATCATGCGGCGACACGGTCGTGCGCTTCTGCTTTTTAAGATGGAACGATGCGCCTGCCTCGTCCATCAGGTCAATCGCGATATCCGGCAGGAAACGGTCAGAGATGTACTTTTTCGAAAGCTCCACGGCGCTTCGCAGCGCTTTGTCCGTATATTTGAGACCATGGTGTTTTTCATATTTTGGACGCAGCCCTTTAAGTATAAGGAAGCTCTCGTCCTGACTCGGTTCATCCACATCTATCTTCGCAAAACGGCGGCTGAGCGCACGGTCTTTTTCAAAGACATTGCGATACTCCGCATAGGTAGTCGCGCCCATACATTTGAGTTCGCCCGACGCCAAGGCCGGCTTGAGCTGATTGGAAGCATCCATACTGCCGCCGTTGACGGCACCGGCACCTACGAGCGTATGGATCTCGTCGATGAACATGATCGCATTATCCTGCAGTTTCAGCTCGTCGATCACCCCTTTGAGGCGTTTCTCGAAATCGCCCCGGTACTTGGTGCCCGCCAGCATCGCTCCAAGATCCAGTGCATATACCGGTGACATCTGCAAGATCTCCGGTACCTCATCATCTGCAATACGCAGTGCCAGTCCCTCCGCGATCGCCGTCTTGCCGACGCCGGGTTCGCCGACAAGCAGCGGATTGTTCTTTTTGCGGCGGCAGAGTGTCTGGACCACACGTTCGATCTCTTCGGAACGTCCGATGACCGGGTCGATCTTCCCTGCTTTCGCCATGGCGACAAGGTTGACCGTATACTTCTGAAGATAGCTCTCCTCGTCACTCTCTGTACTCTGCATATCGACATCGCGGTGGGAGATCACTTCAAGCACATCGACACGGCTTATGTTGTGCTCTTCAAGCAGATGGCAGGCATAGGTATGCTGCTCTTCATACAGCGCGGCCATCAGGTCACCGACATCGGCCTGTTCGCGCTGGGCACTCTGGATATGGCGTATCATCTGATCGATCATCCGTGAGAGTGCTACCGTCTCGAACGGCTCCTGATGCACCTCTTCGGGCAGCGGCTGCATCGATTTTGCCAGATAGTTGCCGACCGCTTCGCGCATATCGTTCACGTCCCCGCCGCACTCTTTGACAAGGGCGATCCCCTCTTTCGAACCCAAAAAGGCGAAAAAGACGTGTTCTATCGTCAGGTATTCATGCCGCTGGTCTTTGGCAAAACTAAGCGCTTTTTGAAATATGGCATTGAGTTCGGCACTGATCATTACGCTTCCTCCATCGTTGCTTTCAAGGGAAAGCCCTGTTCGCGGGCGAGACGGCTCACCTGCATCACCTTTGTCTCTGCGATCTCATAGGTGTAGACGCAGCACAGAACCTTATTGCTTCGGTGAACATCAAGCATGATCTTCTCCGCTTCCTGATAATTCTTATGAAAAATATTCATCAATACCTCAACGACAAAATCCATCGATGTATAGTCGTCGTTCAGCAGCAGCACCTTGTACTGCTTCGGCTCCATCAATGAGAGTTCGTCGTCAAGCTCATATTCTTTTTTTGTACTCAAAATGTATTCCTGATTCCATAACAGTTGTCTTATGGTAGATAATTTAGCAGGTATTGTGTGTAGATTTGCTTAAAAAGAAGGATTATTGCGGAGAGTTCAAGGGTGTACGGGCAGCTGTCTACCAGCCGCGTACACGTGAATGACAGGAGTTGCACTGTCTTAATAGAAGCATTCCGCTCTCCATGGCCGCATCTGCATCTTTTGCCTGGAAGTTTTCAACCACTTCCGTACTGTACTCCATGATTCGACGCAGTGTCTTTTCGCCGAACTTGTAGGCGTATGCTGTGTCTTCGGGAAGATACTTCTTCAGGTCCCCCTGCTCCTTGATGTTCGTCACACCGCCTTGAATAAGTTTAACGCCGTTGACGACATTGCGCTCGCTGTTATACAAGAAGCCGTTGAGCACCATGTTGAACCCCTGCGCCATCATGTTCATATCGTTGACCCGCTGCTGATGTTTCGGGTCGACCTTCTCGCCGACCTGACTCGCGAATGCAACGGACGCACTCATTATCACTACCGCCAAAATTGCTACTGTTTTTTTCATGTCGTTCCTTTTGCACGTTTTAACACCCGGAGGCATCAGTACTGGATTACCTCTTTGGAGTACTCACTCAGCGTCACGGTCGGTGCACTGATCTTGACAAGTTTCTTCGCCTTGCGCCAGCTGCCGAACTCCTCTTTGAACTCACTCTTGAAACTCTTGAAATACTCATGAAACTTCTCCGCACCCAATACGGCTACTGCCCAGAGCGTGTCATCTGCAGCGTGTTCAAGCACAATACTCGCCAACGGCTGCGCTGCGGGACCCTGCAGCTTTTTCGCACCGCTTTTAGGGTCAAACGATGAAAGGTGCGAACCGCAGACGATCACGCCTCCCTTCTCGTAGGCCATCGTCTTCTGGTCACGCCGTACATAAGAGATAAAACTGTCGTTCTTATTGGGGTGTGTCATCTGATGAGGACAGATCGCCGTATAGGCGACAATGCTTCTCTCTTTACCGACGGCACCTTCCCATATGTACTCTGTGCCGTCTTCCGCCTGCAGCGTTGCTTTTGCATCAGCGGGTTCGGGAAGGTTCAAAAGAAAACAGGGTGTAGAGATATGCGGGTATCGAAAGACATACGCTACCTCTTTTTTCAGATCACTCGCTTTTATCGGTGCACCGTCGGCACCGACAAGCTGAACTTTTTCATAGGTTTTAAACAGCGAACCGTCTGCGGCAAACAGCTGCTGCTGTATCAATGACGGCTTGATAGCGATCACAGCCGCGCCCGTACCGACAACCTTCAGGAAATCCCGTCGTTCCATCTCCACTCCTCACATTTTTATCACATTTATTATAGCATGGTACTACTTTTTTAAAAAACCTTTGATATTTTTGCTGGTTGACATCTTAAGTTTTTTTCAAGCTGTGACATACTGAAACATTGGCGTTGTAATCTAAATCAGAACAATGGTATCAGTCTGAAACTTAGTGAAAGGTTGAATTTAAGAGGGAGGAGAATTTTGCCAGAAAGCAATAACTTTCCGGCTTGAGGCGATTAAAGGGTTAAACGTTAGCGGCTGCAAGAAAATCTTCGATGATATCGTCAGGGTTCTCAAGGCCGATGGATACACGGATAAGTCCCGGTGTGATCCCGAGGAAATCCTGCGTCAGTGTATCGAAATCGCTGTAGATCGTCGAGGCCATATGCAGCGCAAGCGTGCGGCTGTCGCCGATGTTCGCCGTAATGGTCGCCAGTTTCGACTTGCGTAAAAACGCGAATGCCGCTTCGGCACTTCCCATGTCGATGGTCAAAAGTGTACCGCATCCTTGGGCGAACTGTGTCTTATAGCGTTCGTGATGCGGGTGTTCGGGCAGACATGGATGGTTGATCTTCAAGCCGGCGGCTGCCAGCTCCAGGGCAACCTTCTCAACGCTCTGCACGATGCGGTCCATGCGAAGCGGCAGGGTCTCCAGCCCCAGTATCGTCAGATAGCTGGCAAAAGCGTTGGCACTCATACCGAAGTCTCGCAGGGCACGCTTCTTTGCATTGGCGATCAGCGCCATTTTTCCCATCTTTTTGATGAACTTGTGCACGCCCTTGTAGCGCTCGCTCTTGAACTTGTCATCGCCTTCGTTAATCGCACGGAACACTGCCGCACCGCCCAGTGCCGAAGCATTGCCGCTGATGACCTTCGTAGTGGAATAGACGACGATGTCCGCACCCAGTTTAAGCGGCTGCATGCTCATTGGGGTAATGGTATTGTCAACGATCAAAACGATACCGTGACGCTCGGCGATATCGGCGATCTTGTTCATATCCGGCAGACGCATGTTCGGATTGCCGACACTCTCCAAGAAGATGATCTTCGTTTTATCATTGATCGTCGCCTCGATCTGTTCGAGGTGATCGACATCATAAAAGTGGGTCCTGATGCCAAAACGCGACAGTGTCTCCGTAAAATATGAATAGGTCCCGCCGAAAAGCCCGCCGATGCTGATGATCTCGTCGCCACACTCAAGCAGTGACATCGTTGCCAATGTCGTTGCCGCCATACCGGAGCTTGTCGCCACCGCGCCGACACCGCCGTCCATATCCGCGAGTATGCGCTCAAGCTGAGCGGTCGTCGGATTGCCCATGCGTGCATAAAGCGGCTTCTGGACAGAACCGTCAAAAATCCCTTCTGCCGTATCGGGATCGCCATAGGCGAAAGAAGCCGATGCGGTTATGGCCGGGCTTACAGCCCCCTCTTTTTTACCGATCTGCTGTACGAACTGTGTAGCGAACTCTTCAAAGTGATGCATATTTCAACCTGTTTTTTATACCGGACTCAATATTAAAGTGCCATAATGGTACATACTGAATATTTGACGCGATTATAACTAAAAAGAGAGCATTTTGACAAAACGCATATTTATCACAGCGACCAATACGGATATCGGAAAAACTTATACGACCTCACAGCTCTTGCACGCCTATAGCGAGATGGGTTTTCGCGTCGGCGTATTCAAACCGATTGAGACCGGGGTGAGCGGCGAACCGCTCGACGGAGCCCTCTTGCAGCGCACCGCCAGGGCTCACAACCCGACATTCGTCGCCGAACTCGACACCATCGTCCCTCTGCAGTTCGCACTCCCCGCAGCCCCCTACGTTGCAAACAACGCAGGCGCAATCGACCTCGAAGAGATCGACCGTGCGCTCGCCCAGATAGAGGAGCAGTGCGATATCGTCCTCATCGAAGGCGCAGGCGGATTAATGGTCCCCATTGATAAAAATTTGATGGTTATAGACCTGATCCGCCATTTTGAAGCGACGGCACTGCTGGTCTCACACTGTTCCTTGGGCTGCATCAATGACACGCTGTTAAGCCTTCAGGCACTCTACCATGCCAAACTTCCCCACATCTGGGCACTCAACTGCAAAGGTGACTTCAACGCATTTCAGCAGATCTCAGAACCCTATTTCATCGAGCGCTTCGGCAGCTATTTCGAAGTAAACCGCGATATTAAAAAAATAGCCCAGACGCTGTTGACATGCAATGATGACACTGAGTAATGGGGAGACTTTCCGAACACTTTCACGCACTCTTGATCAGCCGAAGAGTCGGATGGAGACGGCCATGGAACATCGGGGCTGTCACACTGAGTGACGAAGCGAGAATTGATGATCGGCTTATGCGGGAAATCGAAACAGCGTTGTGCGGACTCGAGCTTACAGCCCAGGAACATGCCTTTATTGAAGAGCTGCTTCATGCAGACACCCTTCGTCTGCTCGTTACACAAAACAAGCGGACGGACAGTACGGGAGTATATGATGCCTATTCGCTGTCGTTCGGGCGAAGAGTGTCCCACGGCTTCCTCTCCTATGACCGTTTGGATCTCATCTTTGAGAGAAAGCATACGCACAAAGGGAACGCGCCGCTTCAGCGTGTAAGCATCTTTGTGTCACCTTATGAGATCTACATCAAAAATGAATTCACCATGCTGACACCCGAACCCGCAGCTGCGATGCAGGCGCTGTATGAAACGCTTCTGCGCAAAACAGCGGCATAAAACCGAAGAATATTTTGATATAATTTTGTGAATAAAAAGGAGCCTGTATGCAGCATCTTATCCGCACTGACGACTTTAGCGTTGAAGAAGTTACAAAGGTCTTGAACGATGCCGAAAGTTTTGCGTCAGGCGGCTTTGAACGGTTGCTGCGCGACAAGATCATCATCACCCTCTTTTTTGAAAACTCCACGCGAACGAAGAGCTCTTTCGAAATCGCTTCAAAACGTCTGGGGGCGGAAGTCATTCATCTTGACGTCGCCCGAAGCTCCACCAAAAAAGGCGAGACCCTGGTCGATACGGCGACCAACCTCGATGCAATGGGTCCGCATGCCATCATCGTGCGCCATGCCAATGCCGGTGTACCGAAGATCCTCTCAAACCATACGCAGGCTTCTATCATCAATGCAGGAGACGGTGCCCATGCGCACCCTACACAGGCGTTGCTTGATCTCTTTACACTCAGACGCCACTTCGGTGAAGTATCCGGCAAGAAGATCGCCATCGTCGGCGATATCAAGAACTCCCGTGTCGCAAACAGCAACATCGAGCTGCTGAGCCGTTTCGGTATGGATGTCACCCTGGTGGCACCGCCGCAGTTCCTGCCCCAGACCGAGCTCAAGACCACGCACCATATCGCCGATGTCATCGATAATGTAGATGCGATCATGAGCCTGCGCACACAGACTGAACGCCACTCGCACCAGACCTATGCATCGCTCAAAGACTATGCCAGCGATTTTTGTATTACCAAAGAGCTTATCGGTACGCGCGATATCGCCATCTTGCATCCGGGACCGGTCCACAGAAACATAGATATCGACGACGCCCTCCTGGCCGACCCGCGCTGTAAAGTCCTGGACCAGGTAGCCAACGGCGTCTCGGTCAGAATGGCCGTGCTTAAAAAACTCATTTCCGATGTATGACGAGCTCTCTCGACTAGCCGGCAACGGCACCCCTTTTCTATTCTATACCGACTTCAAAGGCGAAAAACTTCATCTTTTTCCCCTCGACACGCTGCATGAACATGATATAGAGTACCATTTTGAGACGCTTCAGGACTCCGGGCACCATCCCGTGACAGCCCTGCAGAAACATCCGCTCCCCTATGCGTCTTATGAAGAAAAATTCGACAAGGTCATCGAACATATCAAAGCGGGAGACACCTACCTGCTGAACCTGACCCAGCCGACACCTATCACGACTTCGCATACACTCAAAGAGATCTACCGGCAAGCCAAAGCCCCTTTCAAACTGCGCGTCAAAGATGAGTTTGTCTGTTTTACGCCCGAACGCTTTATCAGCATTGAAGACAATACGATCTTCGCCTACCCGATGAAAGGCACCATCGACGCTTCCATACCCGATGCACGCAAAAAAATCCTGAACGACGAGAAAGAGATGGCGGAACACGTCATGGTGGTAGACCTGTTAAGAAATGACCTGGGCATCGTCGCCAACAACATCCGCGTCGAACAGTTTCGCTATATCGATAAAATAGCTGCCGGAGACAAAGAGCTGCTGCAGGTCAGCTCACAGATAAGCGGCAGGTTAAGTCCGAACTGGAAGCACGACCTTGGAGATATCCTCAAAGCGCTTCTGCCAGCGGGAAGTATCAGCGGTACGCCAAAAAAACGTACCATGGAGATCATAGACGCCGTTGAAGGATATGAACGCGGCTATTTTACCGGTGTGTTCGGTATTTTTGACGGCGAAAACCTGCAGAGTGCCGTCATGATTCGCTTTATCGAAAAGAAAGACGGCCGGCTCCTTTATAAAAGCGGCGGCGGCATCACGCTCGACAGTGACCCCTCCTCAGAATACCAGGAACTGCTCGACAAAATTTACATCCCCTAAAGAAGCGGCAGACTCCTAAACCCTTTTCACGACTCCTTCTAAGTTTTCTCACATATTTCCGTTGTATAATTAACTTCTATTGTTTTAATTCATTTTATACAACAAAGTGATACATTCACATTGATCTAATATTAGGCAGAAACTGCACTATGCTAAAAAAACTTTTTGACAACTTCGCAACAAGCGGTTGGGATTTCGACGCAAACGAACGGACACAGAAAAGCCGCTATGAAATGTTCAATATAACCATTATGCTTTCGTCCATCGGGCTTCTCTACGGACTTTTTTTAAACACCATCAAAGGGAATGACTTTCTCTTCTGGGTGGAACTCGGCATCCTTGTTTTCAATGCAGGCGTAATCTATTCGCTTCGAATTTCACGTTCAGTATTTGACTATGCTACGACTACGTTTATATGCATATTTATAACGCTCTTTGCTCTGTTGATAGTTGCATCCAACCCTGATGACGTCAAGCATATTTGGGTATATACCTTCCCTGCCGTCATCCTCTTTTTCAAAGGCGGGAAAAAAGGGCTATTCTGGACAGTCGTGCTCATACTCGTCCTTCTAGTCACGCATATACAGACACTATACCCGACTAGTTATTCACTGTTTCAGATCGGTTACATCTGCTTTGTTCTGGTCATAATGACAGCTATTATATTTTTCTACCAGATCAAGATGGATCAGGACAACACGCTGATCTTTGCCCAAAAACAGCAGCTTGAGTCCTTTGCACACGAACTAGAAAACAAGGTAAAAGAGAAAACTGCGGAACTGCGCGAGCTCAATACTTCCCTGGAGGCAAAAGTCGAGGAGAAAGTCGAAGAGATACGCCACAAAGATGCTATGCTGCTGGCACAGTCCCGGCAGGCGGCAATGGGTGAGATGTTAAGTATGATCGCCCATCAGTGGCGTCAGCCCCTCTCGACTGTCACCCTTCAGATCGCCAACCTGAAAATTGAATCGATGCTCAATGAAGTGCATCCCGATAAAATACATAAGGGCCTGGAGAACATCTCGGACACCGTTATATATCTATCAGAAACCATCGATGATTTTCAGAAGTTCTTTCATCCGGAAAAAGCACCCGAGACAATCGAGTTATGTGAACTCGTGCAACGTGCACTCAACTTTACACAGGCACGCCTCAATGTACATCATATAAAACTGCATTTTAGGTGTGATGACGAAAAAGCCATCATATCGACCTATACAAAAGAGGTTATACAGGTCATCATAAATATATTGAACAACGCTGCGGACGAACTTGTAAAAATTGAAGAGAGCGAACGTCTGATAAATGTCCTGGTAACAACAGATCATGAAGAGGCCGTCATCACCATTGAAGACAGCGGTAACGGCTTCGAGTCAAAGATCATGCCTTATATATTTGAACCATATTTCAGTACAAAAACCAAAAATGGGACAGGGCTTGGCCTCTATATGGGTAAAATAATTATAGAGACACACCTCGACGGTACATTGAGTGCAGAGAACACTCCCCTGGGTGCAAAACTCACGATCACACTGCCTTTACGGTATGGATAATGATACACAGACTGTCTCATTGACATAACCGCCGGCTCATTTTATCTCTAAGTTCAGCAATGTCAATAGCCTATATAAGCATTGCGCGAGCTGCAATAGCTCTTATAAAAAGGCAATACATTGTATTTTTATAAGAGTAACATAGCTAGATGTACATCGAGTAGTAAAAAAATAGATTGTTGAAAGTTGAAGTAAATCCGACACCTAGGATATCTCAGAGGAAAGCTGACTAGATGTCAGTTTTCCTCTGAGTAAAGTAATATAAGATGGAGCAAACGAACGACGTGAGTGCGCAGACAAAGGCGCCGGTATATGGTCGATAAAGTATTTTGGTAATGAATATTTGTGATTTTGTTTAAAAGAAGTAAATCCGACAACTAGGCGGCGACCTACGTTTCCAGCCCTGAAAGGACAAGTATCATCAGCGATGAAGGGCTTAGCTTCTGGGTTCGGAATGGAGCCAG
>JBFEWT010000194.1:0-2934 GCA_041546225.1 Sulfurimonadaceae bacterium | reverse complement strand
GCACGGTAATAACCCGGATCGAGGGCAATGGCGTTCGTGTAGGCTTTTTGCGCGTCATCTGTTCTGTTTTGACGCATATATAAAATACCGAGGCGATTGTAAAGCAGTGCCTGCGGCTGTTCTTTCAGCAGCTCTGCATAGATGCGTTCAGCCTCTTCGTAAGACTCCTGCGCGATAAGCTCCGAGGCACGCTCAAGACGCGGATCGTCAGCGGTCTCCTCATCAGGACCGTAGCGCTCATCAAGCTCTTCATCTTCACCGCTGTGCGTTACGCTCTCCTGTGTGATGGTGATGATGCGTTTGGCATTGGCATCCACTGTCGCCTTGAACTGAATAAAGAGCAGCAGTACGAAAAGGGCGACCAGCAGTGCGATGACCGGGAGAAAACTCTCCTTGAAGATATGTTTCATGCCATACTCCTTGCTTCGGCCTGCTGCAGAAGCGGTTCCAGTCCGAAACCGGCAATGTTCTGTATCTCGATACCGGGACGGACATTGAACTCGAGTATGACGGGTGTTTTCTCGCCCATGGCGATATCGATCCCCAGGTACGCAAGCGGAACGTTCTGCGCCGTTTGACGCGCGATCTGAAGAATCTCGTCCCAGTAGGGGATACTTACGCCTGTTAGCGGCTCACCGTTATCGGGGTGATGGCTCAAGAGTTCGCGTGAGCGCATTGCACGTGTCGTTACGCCCTTCTCCATGTCTATGGCTATGCCTATGCCGCCCTGATGCAGGTTGGCGCGGCCTCCCGACTCGCTGGTCGCAACGCGCATCATGGCCATGACCGTCTGCTCTTTGTAGACGATAATACGCAGATCGGCAAGCCCCAGAGGGCTGATACGGTCTATACGCGGATGCTGAACGATCTTCTCCTCTATGATCGCCTGATCGTTCATGCCGAATGAGTAGATACCGAAGAGGATGTCGACGATCTGTTTCTTGATCGCATCAAGGTCATACCGTGTACCTCCGGGTGTCTGCCACAGTGTCTCACCGATGCGCTCAAGTACCAGTATGCCGTTTCCGCCGCTGCCCTGTGCCGGTTTGATGACAAAGGCATCCAATCCGCTGATGTGCGATGCAAGCGATGCGAGTTCGTAGAAGTATGAAAAGACGCAGTAGCTCTTCGGACTGGGAAGTGCACAGCACTCAAGCAGCTCTTTTGTGCGCAGTTTATTGTCGGCGAGTTGAAAGTGTCGGCGGTCGTTGGAGGGGTAGATGTACTCCAGGTTCCGTCCGTTCATGGACAAGACACTGCTGCAGCGTTCGCTGAAACTGCGGTAGATCTCCCTGAGGCGCGCAAGTCTCATTCGCGCCCCTTGAAGATAAGCTTTCGAAAACGTACGAACTCGCTCAGGCGCAAACCTATCCATTTCCCGAGCCATAGGTTCATGATAATGACGATGAGGAGCAGCTCGGGGAATGCGAGTATCATGCTTTGCAAGAAGAGCGAACTCATCACTGCGTAGCTCGCCGCGATGACAACTGCCGTCATCACGGAGATGGCCAGTGCCTTTTTCATCCCCTGTTCTATCTCTATTAGGGCAAAACGCTCGGCGGTGATCGCCAGAATGGCGATAGGGAAGAGCGAGACGTGCGCCAGTTCGAAGAGCGAAAGGTTGACTCCGACGATGGTCATCGCAAGTATGAGTATAACGACCACCGTTAGCATGATGGCCATCTTGGGTGAATGGAGCAGTCCCATCCAGTCAAGGAATTTGCGGATAAGCGAGGAGACGAAGATGATAAGGAAGAAACCCACCAGTCCCCAGAGCAGACCCGTTTCACGTGAGGCGGCCGCGATGAGAGCGGGCAGGAAGGTCCCGAAGGTCTCAAGCCCGATGACATTGCGGAAGATAACGACGACTAACGCACCCAGCGGTATCATCAAAATGATCTGCAGCAGGTTCTGCGAGATACCGATCTGCTCAAACGTCCAGTAGACGTTCATGGCGTTGATGGACGCGGAATCTGAGAGCGCCTGTGCCAGACTCTGGCGAGGTACCAGTTTTTTATCGATGTCGAAGCGGTACTGGAAGTTGATGTTAGCCGTGTGTTTGAAGAGGACCTTGTCGCCGTAGTAGAGCGTGAGGTAGTTTGCAGGTATCTCAAAAGCATGGTCGTTGATGGCATCGAAGGGTACCCAGTGCCCGCCGACATACGCTTCGACCCATTGGTGCGACGTGCGTTTGCTGCCGTCTTCGAGGATGATGCCCCCTACCAGTCTTGCAGGTATTCCCAGTGAGCGCGCCATGGCGACGAAGAGACGGCTTTTGCCGTTACAGCTCGCCTCTTTGAGTTTCAGTGTCGTCAGTGCACTGGTGAAGCCGGAGAAGTTGCGGTTTTCATAATCATCCTGCAGTGAACGGTGAAGGGTAGAAAGAAGCTGCAGGAGTGTCTGCTCTTTGTCGGCGGTTATCTTCGCCAACTCGGCCGTAATGAGCGGGTCTGCTACCTCTATCCCCTCTTCGGCTTCAAGGTAACGCTGCAGATGGGAGGGATAACTTTTCGGGACACGCAGGGCAGGGTCGATCTCATAGGCGATATGATCGGCCTGTGCAAAATAGGAGTAGGTGGCACTGTGCAGTCCCTCTACCCCTGTACCGTGCCAGCTGAGGATGCGGTTCCCCGCTTCAAGGCGGATCTGCGCGACAAACGCTTCGGCATTGCTCTGTTCGTCACTGATGCGCTGGCGGTCATCTCCAAGGGGTAGGTAGGTCGACATCTCGATATCTTCGCCGTGCCCCGTAACGTCCATCTTGATCTCTACGGTATACCCCGGCACGGGAACAAGCCCGGCCAGCGAATAGTCCAGTACAAAGAGTTTGTAGCTGATGAGTCCCGCAGAAACGCACAGCAGCAGCAAGATTGTGATCTGGTAAGCGAGACGTTTTTTTAACTGCTTCATGGCGATAGACTCTTGAAATATTAT